>JAVLFR010000001.1:0-8119 GCA_046052785.1 Limnohabitans sp.
CCAGCAAGCAGCGCTCCAGCCTCTATCCCGATGTACCCACCGCGCTCGAGCAGGGCTACGGATACCTAGATGCGACGATCTGGTATGGGCTCTTCGCCCCCGCCGGCACCCCCCCTGCGATCATCGAAAAGATTAATCTCGACGTTCGAGCCATCCTGCGCGATCCTGTGTTTGCAGAGAAAAACGTCACGTCGCGTAATCTCAGGGTCGTCGCGAGCACGCCTCAGCAATTCCAGTCATTGATTCGTGACGAGGTTACGGCCGTTGGCGAGATGGTTCGCGCGGCGGATGTAAAGCCGGAATGACAGGAGCGAAAACGACAGTGGACTTGGAGACCGATGTTTTGGTGGTTGGCGCTGGGCCGGTCGGCTTGGCACTGGCCGGTGATCTGGGTTGGCGAGGGCACAGGGCCATCGTCGTAGAACGCGGCGACGGTGTCGTTCTTCATCCCAAGATGGACCAGGTCGGAATCCGCACCATGGAGTATTGTCGGCGCTGGGGCATCGTTCCGGATGTCGAGGCAAGCCCATACAACCGCGATCGTCCGCAGGACAACATCTATGTCACCGCGCTGACCGGTTGGGAACTCGGCCGCGAGCGATTTCGAAGTATGCGGGACGATAGGCCACCAGCTTATAGCCCGCAAAAGCGCGAACGTTGCCCTCAGAATATGTTCGATCCTATTCTCCAGAAGTTCGCATTGTCCCAGCCAGGCGTGGAACTCAAACCGCGTCACAAATTTATTGGGCTTACCCAGGACGATTGGGGCGTGACTGCCCAGATCGATGACGAGCAGAATCATCGCCGACTCACCATTAGGGCGAAATATCTTGTCGGGTGTGACGGCGGCCGCAGCCGCGTCCGGGAACAACTTGCCATCGGGATGCAAGGCCAAGGCCTTCTGACGCACACGACGAACGTCGTTTTTCGCGCGGCCAATCTGGATGCACTGCACAACATTGCGCCTGGGTACCGTTATATTTTTATCGGTCCGGAAGGGACGTGGGCAACGTTTGTTGCAATCAACGGCACCGATCAGTGGCGTATGTCGATCATCGGCACTTCGGAGGAGCGGTCATACACGGCGGCAGAGCTCAAGGCATTTGCCTATCGCGCCATGGGAAAGCCGTTCGACATGGAGCTGCTCAGCGTCCTTGCTTGGCAGCGCCAGGAGCTAGTTGCAGATGCCTATCGCCGCGGACGATGCTTCCTAGCAGGCGATGCATGTCACCTGACATCGCCGACAGGAGGTCTGGGGATGAACACGGGCATAGGCGACGCCGCGGATATTAGCTGGAAGCTTTCTGCCGCTCTTCGCGGATGGGCTGGTCCCCGACTGCTCGAATCTTATGAAGCCGAGCGCCGTCTGATCGCACTAAGAATCGTGTCAATATCGACCACGAACCTGCGCCACATGAAGTCACCGGGGCGCAATGACGAGTTGCTTTCCGAGGGTCCAGCTGGCGAGGAAACGCGTGCAAGGGTAGGTCGCGCTTTCAGCGAAGCTATGAAACGGGAATGGTACCTTGACAATGTCCATCTGGGTTATCGGTACCTTCACTCGCCCGTCATCATTTACGAGGACGAGGATCCCGCCCAACTCATCTTGGAGGCATCTGAAACCGCCGTGTATACCCCAACGACCCAGCCGGGCCGAAGGGTGCCCCATGCCTGGCTTGCTGACGGTCGGTCAACGCATGACCATTTCGGGCGGTCCTTTGTGCTGGTCGATACAGCACCGGAGACGCAGGGCGGTAGCAACGAGGAGTCTTTTGTCCTCGCGGCTCGAGAGCGTGGCATTCCTTTAGAGATTATTCGCTGGAAAATCTTGGAGATCGCCACGCTGTATCAGTTCCGCTATGTCCTTGTGCGTCCCGACGATACAGTGGCGTGGCGCGGTGACGTGCTTCCCGAAGACCTTTCGGCGCTGCTTGCAACCGTTACAGGGCATTGATTGTCACTTCATCACTAAGAAAGCCAACACCATGAAACTTTTTCGCTTCAACGGCGGTCGTATTGGTCTGACCGCGGGAACCAGCAGCTACGACATCACAGATGCCTTGGGAGTGGACACCGCAATGTGGCCGCCTGTGCAAATGGTGCAGCTTATTGCAGACTTCGATGCCAAGATCCAGGGCATCACAAAGCATCCGCAGACGCGCTCAGTCGATTTCTCAACGCTGCGCCTAGACGTGCCAATCGAATGGCCCAACAAGCTGCTTGCCTATCCCGTCAACTACATCAAACATGGCGAGGAAATGAAATCGACCAACCGTGCCGACCGTAACGGGTTTTTCATGAAGGCCAACTCCTCCCTCTCCGGCCCTAACGACCCAATCGTCTTGCCCGATGTGCCGGGCCGCGAAATTCACCATGAATGCGAACTAGGTATCGTGATCGGGAAGAAGGGTCGGAACATATCTCGTGCTGATGCCCTCGGCCACGTCTTTGGCTATGCCTGCCTGATCGACATGGTCGTGCGGGGCAACGAGGAGCGGGTTATGCGCAAGTCGTACGACAGCTTTTGCCCATTTGGCCCCTATATCGTTACGGCGGACGAGGTTCCCGACCCGTCGGGCCTCCAGGCGCGGTTGTGGGTCAATGATGTGCTCAAGCAAGATGCCAACACGCGCGATCTCATAGTCGACATTCCTGAAATGATCGAAACTGCATCTCGGGTCGCCACATTGTTCCCGGGCGACATCATTGCCACTGGGACGCCAGAAGGGGTTGGGCCAGTGGTGCGCGGGGACCGGATTCGAATCGCCATCGAGAATGTCGGTGAGATGACGCTGGACGTGCGCTAATTCAGGAATGAGTGCCATGAATACCGATACCCCTACCGTCAATTTCGACGCTGCGGACGATCTGCCTTCGCTGCATCGGCTTCTTGACCAGGTGCAGGCCAAGAACGGCTGGGCCAAAGATGTCCCTGTGATCGTGCGCGAACCGAAGCATCCCTTCGTACCGCATCGCTGGCGATACGTGGACATGCGCGCCGCGCTTCATGTGGCCGGCCGCCTTGTTGGAACGGAGTGGGCTGAGCGCCGCAACCTCATCATGGCCAATCCCTTTCCAGGTAACGACTATGCGACGGTACCCACGCTGGTAGGCGCTTACCAGATGGTCAAGGCGGGTGAGAAGGCGCACAGCCATCGGCATACACCCAATGCGATGCGTATCGTCCTAGAGGCCGGTTGTGGCACTTATACAGTAGTGGATGGAACCAAGATCCCGATGGAGCCTGGTGACGTTTTACTCACGCCGAACTGGTGCTATCACGGGCACTCCAATGAGTCTGAGCAAGATGCATACTGGATCGACTTCCTTGACTCTCCGCTGGTTGCGGCGCTTGGCCCCATGTTTTTTCAACCGCATCCCGAAAAAAATCAGCCTGTTGAGGACGTTGATCACCAGTCGGCGATGCGGTTCGCTTTCTCCGCATACCTTCCGCGGCTTAGAAGTACTCCAGAAGCCGCGCCCGGCGTGCGAGAACTTGAACTGGGCCCCCAGAAACTTGACACCTTTGATAGGGTAGCGATGTTGCTGGACAAGGGAACGAGGCATTCACAGGACATGCATACGGCAAGCCAGATTTATACGGTGCTTGCGGGGCGTGGCAGTTCCCGAATTGATGACTGCGATTTTGACTGGCAGCGTGGCGACATGATTGCCGTACCTGCTTGGAAGAAGCAGGAACACCTCGCTCGTGAGGAGTCGATTTTGCTACGCGTTTCGGATGAGCCGCTGATGCGGATGCTCAGGTGGTATTACACAAGTGCTGGCATGGTTGCAAAAAAGGCTGAAGCATGATCGACGAGGGTGAAAGGGATAAGGATGAGTTGGGGATGCACTCGCTTGCCCAGCATGAACCTGCAGTTCCACAAATCAGTAGATAAAAAATTAAGTCTGAGCTGAGATGGGGGAAATCTTGATGAACCATTTTGTAGATTGCTTTTAACTTTCTGAAAACTATCAGCACGACCATACCAAGACCAGAGAAGGCATCCCTCATGAGCTTTTAGGAGACTTGAACAAATTGATATTGCCAATCAATGAGTTGAACATTTATGTGTTCAATATCTTGAAAGTACTTTATGCCTTGATTCCATGCAAAATTGCCAGATCAACAGATGTCTTTGCAAACATAATTGAACTAAAACCATCAGAAAAATTAAAAAAGCCACTGGCAAATACCAGTGGCTTTTTTGTTGCGGTAGCTAATCAGCGTTCAGTTAAAAAGTTACCAACATTCAGGATGACAAGTTCGTTATCGTCAGCTTTATTTGGATCTCGGCTGGATGAAAACGGCAAGTTGTTGTCATTACCAACAATGATGTGATGTGCGTCAATGACATCCACGTTTTCGATTGTGAAAAACGGAAATGAGAAGACGCCTTTATCCAAAGGTTTACGAGAAAGGTTTTTTGGATCTGTAATGTTGAGCAGGTCTATGAAGCCAATTTTTCGCATAGGACCATTCACATTTGCTTCAGTCATTTCTACTTTGTACACGCGCTTAAATTTTGGCATGTCGTGGAAGCAGTTTGGTTTTTTACCATCTGTGCATGCAAAGCTTGACACTCCCTCGCCATTGTCTCTTTCAATGATCAATCCGGTTGTATCGTCAATCATATTGAAGTCACCAATCGCATGGTGATTGGCTTCTAGTACATATTTCCAATGACGTCCCGTCCACTGGCCTGCTTTCACATCAAACTCCAGTACACGCAAGTATTGTTTGCCTTCTACCATTTCATAAGCCTTAGCCTGCTCATCCCACATTGAACCTTCAAGTAATGCATAGAGTTTGCTGCCGTCTTTTGATGCGGCCATTCCCTCATATCCTTTAGAGCGACGAGTTTGAAACTTGACAGAATCCGTGGGAGTTCCGGGGGTTGTCACAGAGGGATGATCTGGTGAACGAACAACTTTGCCATCGACTAATGTTTCAAATACAGCCACTATTTTTCCGCTCATATCTGCCTTGATGAGAAAGGGGCCAAACTCATCGCCAATCCATAAATGTCCATCTGCGAACTGGAAGCTTTCAGTGTCGAAGTCAGAACCAGTCAGGTAGCGCTTCTGAGTACCTTCGGTAACGATATGGAAGGGGACCTTTTTATCTGGGTCATGCAAAAAGATGGTGTTCAGTCGTGTGAATTTATTGGTTTTGAAGTCAACCTTGTAATGGTTCAAATAGAGCATGAAATCTGGAGAATTGGCTTTGGAGCCAGCACCGTTGTCTGTCAAAAGCCAAAACGTTCCATCGGCCATTCGTTTGATGCCTGAGTGTCCTTGAATCGGTTGACCCTTAAAAGGTAAAAACACGCCTGTAGGACGGTCATATGACATGCCCTCAACGCTACCGATCTTTTCTACTCGCTTGCCTGTTGTGAACTTCCCACTTGTTTGTAAATTTGAAGGAGCATCCTTAGGCGCTGCGATGTATGTTTGTGAGGGCATAAACGCATGGCTAACTAATTCAGCTTGAAATGCGTTTTGCGCACAGACTAAGACAGGCGCAGTCGCTGCTAGGCATGTGGAAAATATCACTGTTGAAAACTTCATGAAAACCTCCTAGTTAAGAGAAATTTAATGATGCAATCTGAGTGTGTCAATTCCGTTTAAAGTTTTGGGTTATTTCAAAATATCTATAGCGATCAAGCTGGTGGTATTCGGGTTCAAACGGATCACCACACAAACCTTCAGAAATTTTTTCTAAATCTAAAAAATTGCAAACTTAAAGAAATACTTCTGGTTTGAAGGTGACTGGATGTGTTTCACCGGGAACTTCAACAGCTTTACCGTTTGGAACCACTTGCTGGAATTCAATCTGATCAAGTACCGTGCACAGCTCTGAGTGCTCTGCACGGAGCAAAAGAATATACAAAAAGCCCACAGCGTTAACGTTGCGGGCTTTGTTCTTGAGTCTTCAGCGCCTAGTAGGCGCTTGGATTCAGGTTCAGGGCTTGACGCGCATCCAGCTGAAAGGTCCAAATGCGCTGCTGCCATTGGCGGCGTTGGCATTGGGATTGACGGTCAACTTGAGGTATTCCATCGGGTTGGCCGGGTTGGTGTGCGTCACGATGCGGTGGAAGTTGGGCACGTTGTAGCCACCAGGTTGGTTGGCATACGGGTCGGTTGTGGCGCTGGCAGTGCCATAAACATCCTTGTGATATGTTGAGGCCACACTGGCCACCGTGGCATCGCTGCACGCCACGGCATCTTTGGCTGGCACTAAGGCAGCACCGACCACGCCTGCCACAGGTGCTTCAACCACGCAGGAGGCACCAGGAACCAAGGGATTATCCGAGCGGTAGTTGTGCGAGTCACCATTGATCAGCAGCACTGGCTTGGCAAATTCGGTGGTTTTGGTGGCGATCTTGTCGATGAATTGCTTGTATTCGGTCAAGTGAGTTTTGTCGGCTCCATCTTGGTCCCACATGTCGGCCTGAACTTGAATGACCATGCCGATGTCTTTGTTGGAGGTCGCTTGGGCAAAAGCCGCATCAAGCCAACGCAAATTGGCAGCAGTGCGTGTTGCTATTTCATTTGCTTGGGCATTGCTCTGAGTGGGCGTACCGTACCAATTATCTTTGTTGTTGTTGGAGCCTCCGGGTACGTTTATGGTGACAAACATGACGCCGTTTTTCTCGAACCACACGTTTTCAACAAATTGCGCATCCGCAGGGTTAGCTGGGTTGTATTCCAAAGCTTGGCTGTGCACCGTCATCGGACTGGTGCCTAAAGACTTGCCGGGCGCTGGAAAGAACATCGAGCGAACGAGGCTTAAGTTGGCCAATGGATCACCTTTGGCATAAGAGCCGCCATTGGTGGTCACATAGTCAATCGCTAATGTCGTGGCGTTGTAGGACCCTCCACCTTCTTTGGTTTTGTGACAATCGGCCCATTCGTTGTCGCCCGGAACATAGACCAATGGTATTTTGAAACTTTTCCACTGGTTGAACACGCCGATGTTGTAGGACTCGGTGCAATACTCTTTGCCTGAGTGGATGTCACCCACATGCAGCGCCAAAGACAAGGTGCTGTCAGCATTGACCGCTGAAATGAAAGCTGGATTAGCGTTGTATTGAGCGACATCGCCATAAGCAATGCCGTAAGGCGAGTCGCCAATGACCGCCACATTGAAAGTAGGGTCGGTGTTATCAGAGCTACCGCAACCGGATAAAGCTAAAACTAGCGCGGCAGCGCAAGTCCAAAGGGGATTAAATTTTGACATTTGAACTTTCTGTTGGTTTGAGAAAATTCAATTTTTAAAAAATTACGTGTCAGTTTCGTGTCGATTGCACGGGTTCAGGCAAATACGTCTAATTCTTAGACCGGTCCACTGCTGGTCTGAACTAGTCATCATGTTTAAACACAAAACGAATACATTCGCAACCTAAAAAGCGTTCGATTTTGCCACTGGCTTTTAGCCATCGACCTTGCAACCAGCGTGCAATAAACCGACGAAATTCGAGAGCAAAAAGTCACCCAGATGCTCTCAGATCGAACACGTGTTGCGTTCAAAAGAAAAAAGCACTGAATAAATCCGTGCTTTTTAGAGTGGCCCCTCGACCTGGGCTTGAACCAGGGACCTACGGATAACAGAAAGCCAGGCTCGTCAAAAACCCTTATAAATCAATGACTTACGTGTATTTTCGATAAACGTGTAATATTTCGTGTAATAGCCCCAAAAGTTTCATAATGTAACTTTTCAGCCAAAACACCCAAATTTGCACTAAGTCGCTTCATTATTCAGGTGAAAGTTCGAGGCCAGATCCAGGGCTCGAAACCAAAAAGGCCGAAGTTCGACGCCACGCACAGACATCTAACTGTTTGGGCCCAAATTGTTCGAGTTCAATTTTCAGAGTCGAAGCATTACACCGACTAGCTTCACAATGTGGGGGTCGCAAGTTCGAAACTTGCATCGCCCACCATTTTTGCCAATACTGAAAGATATTAACCACTTAGGTTGTTTTCAGAATTTACTTTTTAAGAGTTCAAGATATGCTTCCCTAGGAAGCATTTTTTTCGCCCCAACAAAACTGAAACTTGTTGATTTATTCATCGCGATAAACCGGATTGAATTGGGTTACAAAACTTCATATGCTCA
>JAVLFR010000002.1:0-3005 GCA_046052785.1 Limnohabitans sp.
AAAAAACGCGCTTCGTATTGCAAAGCCAGGATCAGACCATGCAACTCAAAAACCATTTGTTCAGCGTCTATGTCAGCCGATAGATGTCCCTCGTCACGGGCTTGCACCACAGTGCGGTACACCGCAGCAAGCCAAGTTTTCACCGAGCTCGCCAGGGCATCACGCACGGGGCCGGGGCGGTCGTCAAATTCCGCCGCACCACTGATGTAGAGGCAACCTGAGTCAATCTCAGCTGAGGTGCGCTTGGTCCAGTTGGTAAACAACTGGACCAAGCGGGGCAAGCCACGCTCGGCTTCTAAGATGGGAAAGAACACCTCTGATTCGAAGCGCGTGTGGTACTCGCGCACCACGGAGAGTTGCAACTCTTCGCGCGAGCCAAAGTGCGCAAACACGCCTGACTTGCTCATGTGCGCCACCTCAGCCACAGCGCCAATGCTCAAACCCTCCAAACCAATTTGCGTGGCCAGGCCCAAGGCGGCATCCACAATGGCTGTTTTGGTTTGTTGGCCTTTGTGCAGCCCTTTGTTTTCTGTGGCAATCGATTGGGTCACGGCATTCATGAAACACTCAGAAAAAGAACGATCGTGCTATTTTGCATGATTTTCGAATCTTTAAACTCAAGCCCTATGCAAGCCACCCGAATTCTCGCCATCCGCCACGGAGAAACCCTGTGGAATGTGGACACCCGCATTCAAGGCCACCTCGACATTGACCTCAACAAAACAGGCCGCTGGCAAGCCCAACGCGTCGGCCACGCGTTGGCTGAGGAACCCATCCACGCCATTTACAGCAGCGACTTGCGCCGTGCCTTTGAAACGGCCCAGGCCATTGCCAACGCGCCAGCACGCTTGACTGCCAGCAGAGCAGAGGCGCTCGAGGTGACCCCCAACTTACAACTGCGCGAGCGTCACTTTGGCCACTTGCAAGGCAAGACGTGGGCAGAAATAGAAACCGAACACGCCCAAGAGTGCAAACAATGGCGCGATCGCGACCCGCATTGGACGCCGTCTGGCGGGGAGTCACTGACGGTTTTGCGCGAACGCATCAGCCAGTGTGTCGATGCATTAGCGCGTCAGCACATGGGTGAACAAATCGTACTGGTGGCGCATGGCGGGGTGATGGATGCGCTGTACCGCTTGGCCACCAACCAATCCCTGCAAGCTCCGCGCACCTGGCACTTGGGCAATGCCGCCATCAATCGACTGCTCTGGACACCTCAAGGCCTGAGCTTGGTGGGCTGGGGCGATGTGTCGCACTTGGAAGAGGCGCTTGATGCGCCGCGCGACGAGACAAGCACCTGAGTCCTTTTATTCGCCGAAAAAATCTGACGTCGACTTAGGCGGCGTCACCCCCAAATGGCGATACGCTGCCAAGGTCGCGATGCGGCCACGCGGGGTGCGTTGCAAGAAACCTTGCTGAATCAAATACGGCTCAATCACGTCTTCAATCGTGTCGCGCTCTTCGCCGATGCTGGCGGCGATGTTGTCAAGCCCCACCGGGCCGCCGTCAAAGCGGTGAATCACCGCTTCGAGCAGTTTGCGGTCCATCAAATCAAAACCTTGTGGGTCCACATCCAACATGGCCAATGCGCGTTGAGCGATGTCTTCGGTGATGCGCCCCGTGCCCTTGACATCCGCGAAGTCGCGCACACGGCGCAGCAAGCGGTTGGCAATGCGCGGTGTGCCGCGTGAGCGGCGGGCGATTTCAAAACCACCCGCCACATCCATCGGCGTGTCCAGCAAACCCGCGCTGCGCACCACAATTCGCTGCAACTCTTCAGGGGTATAAAACTCCAAGCGCGACACAATGCCAAAGCGGTCACGCAGTGGGTTGGTCAACATGCCCGCACGCGTAGTGGCCCCCACCAAGGTGAACGGTTGCAAATCGAGCTTGATGCTGCGTGCAGCTGGGCCCTCACCAATCATGATGTCGATTTGATAGTCCTCGAGTGCGGGATACAAAATTTCTTCCACGACGGGCGAGAGGCGATGAATTTCGTCGATGAACAATACATCGTTTTTTTCTAAACCTGTCAGCAAAGCGGCCAAGTCTTTGGGCTTTTCGAGCACGGGGCCACTGGTGGAGCGCAGGTTCACGCCGAGTTCTTGCGCAATGATGTGGCTCAATGTGGTCTTGCCCAGGCCGGGTGGGCCAAACAGCAGCACGTGGTCCAAAGCCTCACCGCGTTTGCGTGCAGCACCAATGAAGATTTCAAGCTGCTCGCGCACCTTCATCTGGCCCACATACTCTTGCAGCAACTTGGGGCGCAGGGCGCGCTCAATCGCTTCTTCGTTAGGCGACACGGGCGCGGCAGACACCACGCGCAAAGGCACAGGAGAAGGCGCGAAATCGTCTGTCTGGATGCTCATACTTTATTTGGCCAGAGATTTCAGCGCCAACTTGATGCCGTCGCTCACACCCACGTCGGCGGGCAATGCCTTGAGGGCGGCAGATGCCTCTTTGTCGCTGTAACCGAGGGCCAGCAAGGCTTGCAAGATATCAGTTTGATTGCCCGCCGCAGCCGACGTGCTGGGGCCCAGGTCTGCACCCAGCTTGCCTTTGAGCTCCAAAAGCAAACGCTCAGCCGTTTTCTTGCCAATGCCAGGCACTTTGGTGAGGCGCGCTGCATCTTGGTCTGACACCGCGCGCGCCAGCTCATCGGCACTCAAGCCGCTCAAGATGCCAAGGGCCATGCGGGGGCCTACGCCTGAGATTTTGATGAGCAAGCGAAAGGTGGCCCGTTCAGCCGCCGTGCCAAAGCCAAACAAAATTTGTGCATCTTCGCGCACCACAAAGTGCGTCAGCAAGGACACTTTTTCGCCAGTGGCAGGCAAGTTGTAAAACGTGCTCATGGGCACATCGACTTCGTAGCCCACGCCATGACAGTCCACCAAAACTTGGGGTGGATTTTTCTCGCTGAGGATGCCGCTTAATTTGCCAATCACATCTTGCCTATCATTGGGGGAACTTTTGAGAGATTATCGACTTGATTCTTCGCCACACCT
>JAVLFR010000003.1:0-9862 GCA_046052785.1 Limnohabitans sp.
ACTTGCCACCCCAATCTACCGCTGAACCCGCAAGGGCGCCCTAACGCATACAAGCAAGCTACCATCCGTGCACACAACAACCATGGCTTGAGACAATTGCATGAGTGACACCCAGTTTGACTACATCATCATCGGCGCAGGCACCGCCGGCTGCTTGTTGGCTAACCGCCTGAGCGCCAACGCCAGCAAGCGGGTGCTGCTCATCGAAGCGGGCCGCAAAGACGATTACCACTGGATTCACATCCCTGTGGGCTACCTGTACTGCATTGGCAACCCACGCACCGACTGGTTGTTCAACACGGCCCCTGACGCGGGCTTAAATGGCCGCAGCTTGCGCTATCCGCGCGGCAAAGTGTTGGGCGGCTGCTCCAGCATCAACGGCATGATTTACATGCGCGGCCAAGCGCGTGACTACGACCAATGGGCCGACATCACAGGGGACGCCCGGTGGCGCTGGGACAACGCCCTGCCGTATTTCAAATTGCACGAGGACCACCATGCGGGTGCTAATGCCTCGCATGGCGCGAAAGGCCACAAAAGCGAAGTACTGCTGGCCGACACCACCGTGTACGGCCAAACTCTGCGCCACCATATTGCAGGTGGCGAATGGCGGGTGGAGAAACAACGCTTGCGTTGGGACGTGCTCGATGCGTTTGCCAAAGCTGCGGTGCAAGCGGGCATCCCTGCAACCGACGATTTCAACCGCGGCAACAACGAAGGCGTTGGCTATTTTGAAGTGAACCAAAAAAGCGGCTGGCGCTGGAACACCGCCAAGGCATTTATCCGTCCGGCTTGCTACGCACGCCCCAACTTTGAGTTGTGGTCATCGGCTCAAGTGTCCAAACTGGTGATGCGCACCGATGCCGATGGCACGCCGCATTGCACTGGCGCTGAGGTCTGGACGGGGCAAGAGCACATCACCGTCACAGCTAAACAATCGGTCGTGTTGTGTGCAGGCGCCATTGGCACACCGCACCTCTTGCAGCTGTCGGGCTTGGGGCCTGCTGACTTGCTCCAGCAGCATGGCATTGCCCCCGTCATCGACCTGCCAGGCGTGGGCGCCAATTTGCAAGACCATTTGCAAATTCGCTCGGTGTTCAAAGTCCAAGGCGTGAAAACGCTCAACACTCTGGCGAACAGCTTATGGGGCAAAGCCATGATCGGCATGGAATACGCGTTCAAGCAAAGTGGCCCTATGAGCATGGCCCCGTCGCAACTCGGCGCTTTCACGCGTAGCAGCCCAGACCAACCCTATCCGAACATCGAATACCACGTGCAGCCCTTGAGCCTGGATGCGTTTGGTGAGCCGCTGCACAGCTTCAACGCCTTCACCGCCAGCGTGTGTAACTTAAACCCAACCAGTCGTGGCACGGTCCACATCACCAGCGCCAACTTTGCCGATGCACCCAAGATTGCACCAAACTACTTGAGCACTGAGGCTGATCGGCAAGTCGCCGCCGACTCCCTGCGCGTGACCCGTCGCATCGCCGCCCAACCCGCGCTGGCCAAGTACCAGCCCGAAGAGTACAAACCCGGCGTGCAATACCAAAGCGACGAAGACTTGGCCCGCTTGGCTGGCGACATTGCGACCACCATCTTCCACCCCGTGGGCACCGCGCGCATGGGTCGCGTGGACGACGCCATGGCCGTGGTCGACCCCGAGCTGCGCGTGCGTGATGGGCGCGGCGGCGTGGTACGTGGCCTGCGCGTGATAGACGCGAGCGTCATGCCCACCATCACCAGTGGCAACACCAACAGCCCCACCTTGATGCTGGCCGAAAAGGCTGCGCAATGGTTAGCCCACGCCGCCGAGGATCTGTAAGACTCTCGACTAGGGTTTGTCCGCAAGGGAATTTACCAGTCAATCTCTTGCGCATCGCCGCTTACAGTGACCGCACTCGATGCAGCGCTTAGCGTTGCGATCCGAGGGTTCGAGGAGACACACAACAGACGCTTCCTCAGGGGCGTCACCCTAAAAGGCACCGGTCACCCCGGTGCCTTTTGCTTGGGTCAGCCGGCACGATTCCAGACCACAATCCCCGCATGGAACTTTTCTTCACCACCTTTGCCTCCGCATTGGCAGGCTTTGTGGATTCGATTGTTGGCGGTGGCGGCCTCATCTTGCTACCCGCCCTGTTTGCTGCCTATCCCAGTGCCACACCCGCCACTTTGTTTGGCACCAACAAAAGCGCCTCGATGTGGGGCACTGCTATGGCCACTTGGCAATACAGCCGACGCGTGAAAGTCAGCTGGTCTGCCTTGCTGCCCGCCGCTGCAGCCACCATGGTGGCATCATTCTTGGGCGCTTGGTGGGTGACCCAGATTTCGCCTGATTTTTTGCGCCGCCTCTTACCCGTGGTGTTGTTGGCCGTCCTCATTTACACCTTGATGCGCAAAGACATGGGGCGTCATCATGCGCCGCGTTTTCAGGGCCGCGGCGAGCTTTTAGTCACCTGCGCCATTGGTTTGGCCATTGGTTTTTACGATGGGTTTTTTGGACCTGGTACGGGCAGCTTCTTTGTGTTTTTGCTGGTGCGCTGGCTAGGTTATGACTTCCTGAACGCCTCTGTGGCGGCCAAGTTTCTGAACCTCGCCAGCAATTCGGCGGCCTTGGTGTTGTTCACCTACAAAGGGCATGTGTGGTGGCACATGGCGTTGCCATTGGCCATGGCCAATATCGCGGGCAGTTTGCTGGGTACGCGCATGGCGCTCAAACATGGCGCGGGGTTTGTGCGCGGCATGTTCATTGTGGTGGTGAGTGCGCTGATTTGTAAAACCAGCTACGACGCGTTTTGGCGCTGACGCGCCCCCAAGGCGTTACCGCGCAGCGCTTGCGGCCGGCTTTGGTGCCGCTGCAGCAACAGCGCCAGAGGCGGGCTTAGCCGCCCCCAAAGCCGCCTTGGCCGCAGCTGACGCTGCTTTTTCTGCGGCTGACGCGGCCACCACAGGCTCTTCCACCGCCAGCTCCGCCGCCTTAGGCGGCCACGGGACTGAAGCCACGGCACGGGGTTTGCCAATTGGCCGGGTCGCTTGGCCTTTTTGCACCGCCTCAATGTCTTCTTGGGAGGGGTATTGGCCCATGATCACAAAGTCAAACACACGCCGTGCAATCGGCGCGGCGTTTTGTGCGCCAAAGCCCGCGTTTTCCACCACCATGGCCAAGGCCACTTTGGGATCATCGGCGGGTGCGAATGCCACAAACAAGGCATGATCGCGCATGCGCTCGTCAATCGTGGCGGCGTTGTACTTTTCGTTTTGCTTCACGGTGAACACCTGTGCAGTGCCCGTCTTACCCGCGCTCACATACTGCGCACCCACAAAACTGGTGGCCGAGGTGCCCTCGATATTCACACCAATCATGCCCTTTTTGATGATCTCCAAGTTTTCGGGCGCCAAGGACAACTGACCAATCGGTTCCTTGGCCACAGGCGTGGACGCTTTGGTTTCCACGTCGAGCACCTCGCGCACCAGATGCGGCTTCATCTTCAAGCCATTGTTGGCCACATTGCCCATGGCGTGCGCCACTTGAAGCATGGTGAAACTGTTGTAGCCCTGGCCAATGCCCAGCGAAATGGTTTCACCGGAATACCAGCGTTGCTGCTCGGGTTTTTTATAGGTGGTGCGCTTCCACTCCGTGGACGGCAGCACGCCGCGTGACTCACCCAAAATATCGATGCCCGTGATTTGACCAAACCCCAAGGGCTTCATTTGGTCGTGCATCAAATCGACGCCCATATCACGTGCCAACAGGTAATAGTAGGTGTCACACGACTCAACAATGGATTTGTACATGTCCACCGTGCCATGGCCCCCCTCTTTGTCATCGCGGAAACGGTGGTTACCAAACATGAAATAGCCAGGGTCGGAGATGAGTGCTTTTTCTGTGCGCTTGCCCGTTTGCAACGCGGCCAAGGCCATGAACGGCTTGTAGGTCGAGCCCGGTGGGTAAGTGCCGCGCAACGCACGGTTGAGCAGCGGCTTATCTAAAGACTCGTTAAGCGCCGCCCAGTTTTCAGAATCAATACCGTCCACAAACAAATTGGGGTCGAAGGTGGGCTTGCTCACAAACGCCAATATCTCTCCGGTCTTGGGGTCAAGCGCCACCAACGCACCGCGTCGCTTGCCGTAGAGATCTTCCACCAGCTTTTGCAGCTTGATGTCAATTGACAACACCACGCTGTTGCCCGGAATCGCTTGGCTGCTGTTGAGGCGTCGCACAGCCCGCCCGCCCGCCGAGGTTTCCATCTCTTGCACGCCCGTGGTGCCATGCAATTGCTTTTCGTAGCTTTGCTCCACGCCAAGTTTGCCAATGTAGTCCGTGCCGCGGTAATTCCCCGCGTCTTCGGACTCCTCAATCTTGCCTTTTTCTGCGGGGTTGATGCGGCCGATGTACCCAATCACATGGCTGGCCAACTGGTTGTAGGGGTAGTTGCGAAACAAACGCGCACGGATGTCCACGCCCGGAAAGCGGTATCGCTGTGCGGCAAATCGCGCCACCTCTTCGTCGCTCAAGCGGTTGCGAATCGGCACCGATTCAAAGTTCTTAGATTCGCTGATTTGTTTCTTGAACCGACGCTTGTCGCGGGCTTGAATGTCAATTACGCCACTCAATTGCTCAATCACTTCTTCTAACGGCGCCACCACCTTAGAGGGGGTAATTTCAAGCGTATAGGCTGAGTAGTTGGTGGCCAACACGATGCCATTGCGGTCCATGATGACGCCACGGTTGGGCACGATCGGGACGATGGCGGTGCGGTTGTTTTCGGCTTGGGCATTGAACTCTTGGTAGCGCACCACTTGCAAATAAAACAAACGCGAGGCCAAAACACCAAACAACACCAAAATCGCAATCGTCACCACCACCACTCGCGCGCGAAAGCGCCGAATGTCGGACTTGATGTCACGAATGACGCTCATAGGGGCCGGTTCGCGTCGGGGTCAGGTGCGCGACGTTGCGGCGCCAACAGCAAGTGGCTGATCAAGGGCCAAAGCAAGGCCTCTAACAGCGGCGCTAAAAAGATCGGCCAGCCTGGAAACAATGAGCCAGAAATCATGCGCACCATCAACTCCAAGGCATGCGCCAGCGCAAAGATGGGCAGCACTTGCAAGGCTTGGGCTTGCATGGTGAACCACAGCAAACGTCGATGCATCATGATGGCCATAAACCCCAGTGCGGTATAGCTCAAAGCGTGCTGCCCCAACAAGGCTGACTGATGCACATCCGTGGCGACACCAAAGAAAAATGCCACCACAATGCCCACCATTCGCGGTTGATGCACACACCAAAACACCAAAACCAAGGCCAAAAAGTCAGGCATCCAAGCGGCATTGCCCACCCAACTGATGTTGACCACCATATTGGCAAACAATGCCATGATCAAGGTGAACAGCACAAACAATGGATTGGCTGGCAAGAGCAGCTGTTGGCCGCGCGGCATGATCATCGACGGCCTGCCTTCTGTGCAGCGATAGGGACTTGTTTTTCAATTTGCGGGCGCACTGGCAATTGGTCGGTCAAAGGCTCGAGCACCATCACGTGGCGCGCGCCTTGAACGCGTCCCACGGGCTCGCACAAGATACGTGCAAACGCCGTTTCGGCTCGGCGTTCAACCTTGGTCACTTTGCCCACCAACACACCCGGCGGGTAAATGCCATCCACGCCGCTGGTGGACAAAATATCACCCACCTCAATGTCGGCGTTGGTCGCCATAAAGCGCAACTCAAGCAGTGGCGCACCCCCCGATTCGCCATAGGCCACGCCACGCGCACCGGTGCGGGTGTTAAGCACAGGAATGGAGTGTTCACGGTCTGTGACCAAGGTCACCTCGCTGACCAAGGGCAACACATGGGTCACCTGACCCAAAATGCCATGCTCGTCCATCACGGGCGAGCTCGGCTTGATGCCATTGAGCATGCCTTTGTCAATGATGAGTTTGCGGGTGTAAGGGTCCGCCGCGTCATACAACACCTCGGCGGTGATGCCCTTGGATTCGAGGCGCTGACTCAGATTGAGCAGTTCACGCAGCTGCTTGTTTTCGAGCGCCAGCTGCTCCACTTGGCCCGACCGACGCGCCTGCAACAAGAGCTGGTCGCGCGCTTCGCGCTCAGACGCTTGCGCCACATCACGCGCTTGCATGTAGTTCTCTGAGTAATCGGCCAACACTTGGGGCCGCATCGCCAACCATTGCACGGGGTAGAGCGCGATCGACAGCGCTGCGCGCAAAGGCTGGGTCATGCCAAAACGCACGTCAGCCACCATCAACAGCACCGACAAAGCGCTGAAAAACAATAATTTAGAGACGGCTGAAGGGCCTTGCTTGAAGAAGGCTGGCGGGGTGCGGTCTAGGGTGCCCAGTGGCACGTCATTATTCGCTTGTGAAGATGGAGCCCAAACGCTCCATGCGCTCGAGGGCCAAGCCGCAACCGCGCACCACACAGGTCAACGGGTCTTCAGCCACCAACACAGGCAAACCCGTTTCTTCGGCCAACAAGCGGTCGAGGTCACGCAACAACGCGCCACCGCCAGTGAGCATCATGCCGCGCTCTGCAATGTCGGCCCCCAACTCGGGAGGGGTTTGTTCCAGCGCGTTTTTCACTGCAGACACGATGTTGTTGAGTGGGTCGGTCAAGGCTTCCAAGATTTCGTTCGACGAAATCGTAAAGGAGCGGGGCACGCCTTCAGACAGGTTGCGGCCTTTGACTTCCATTTCCTTGACTTCGGAGCCAGGGAATGCAGAACCGATTTGCTTTTTGATCGCCTCGGCTGTGGGCTCGCCAATCAGCATGCCGTAGTTGCGGCGGATGTAGTTGATGATGGCTTCGTCGAACTTGTCGCCACCCACGCGCACCGAGCCTTTGTAAACCATGCCGCCAAGGGAGATCACGCCCACTTCGGTGGTGCCGCCGCCGATGTCCACCACCATCGAGCCAGACGCCTCAGACACAGGCAAGCCTGCGCCGATGGCGGCTGCCATGGGTTCTTCAATCAGGTACACCTCAGAGGCGCCAGCGCCCAAAGCGGACTCGCGAATCGCGCGACGCTCCACTTGGGTCGAGCCGCAAGGCACGCAAATGATGATGCGGGGGCTCGGACGAAACACCGAGCGAGGGTGCACCATCTAGATGAATTGCTTGAGCATTTGCTCGGTCACCGTGAAGTCGGCGATCACGCCGTCCTTCATGGGACGAATGGCTTCGATGTTGCCGGGCACTTTGCCCAACATGGCTTTGGCTTCGTGGCCGACTGCTTGAATGGTCTTCTTGCCTTGGGGGCCGCCTTCGTGGCGAATGGAAACAACCGAGGGCTCGTCCAACACGATGCCTTTGTCACGCACATAAATCAGGGTGTTGGCGGTTCCTAGGTCAATCGCCAAATCGGTGGAGAAATACCGACGAAAAGATCCAAACATGTCTGTCCTCAAAGCTTGCCCGCGAGCGCGGACACAAAGGCGCAATAATACCGCATCGCCCGTAAACCACGGGCTTCTTCCCTGATAAATGTATGTCCCTGAACGACCAAGACATCAGCCGCATTGCCAACTTGGCTCGGCTTGAGCTCCAACCTGACGAGCAGGCCCGCATGCTCAGCAAAATCAACGATTTCTTTGGCATCGTCGAGCAAATTCGCGCCGTTGACACCTCGGGCGTGGTGCCGATGGCCCACCCCGTGGACGCCATGCAAGACGCCCACATCGAGTTGCGTTTGCGCCCTGACGTGGCCAGCGAACCCAACCAGCGCGAGGCCAACCAACAAAGCGCCCCAGCTGTCGAGCGTGGCTTGTTTTTGGTTCCCAAAGTGATTGAGTAAGCCCATGTCCACAACCCAATTGCACGACATGAGCGTGGCCCAACTGGCCCACACACTGCAAACCCAACAAGCCAGTGCTGTTGAAGTGGCCACGGCCTTTTTGGCCCGCACTGGGGGCAACCCACACAACGCTTTTTTAGACATTGACAGCGAAGTCACCTTGGCCCAAGCCCAAGCCAGCGATGCGCGCATCGCCGCAGGCACCGCAGGCCCGCTAGAAGGCGTGCCGATTGCCCACAAAGACGTGTTTGTCACACGCGACTTCGCCACCACCGCGGGCTCGAAGATCTTGAACGGCTACCGCTCACCCTTTGACGCCACCGTGGTGGACCGCCTGCGCAGCGCCGGCATGGTGACGCTGGGCAAGCTCAATTGCGACGAGTTCGCCATGGGTTCGGCCAACGAAAACTCAGCCTACGGCCCCGTGACCAACCCGTGGGACACCACGCGGGTGCCAGGCGGCTCCTCGGGCGGCAGTGCCGCGGCCGTGGCCGCGCGATTAGCGCCCGCGGCAACCGGCACCGACACGGGCGGCTCCATCCGTCAGCCCGCCAGCTTTTGCGGCATCACGGGCATCAAACCCACTTATGGCCGCGCGTCTCGCTACGGCATGATTGCCTATGCCTCCAGCCTCGACCAAGCGGGCCCCATGGCCCGCACCGCCGAAGACTGCGCGTTGTTGCTGTCGGCCATGTGCGGCGCGGACCTCGACCGCGACTCCACGTCGCTGGATGTGCCTAATGAGAATTTCTCAGCCAAGCTGGGCGACAGCTTGGCGGGCCTGCGCATCGGCATTCCCAAAGAGTTCTTTGGCGACGGCCTCGCCTCTGATGTGCGCACAGCGATTGATGCGGCACTCAAAACGCTCGAAGCCCAAGGCGCCCAACTCGTGCCCATCACGCTGCCGCGCACCGAGCTGGCCATCCCCGTGTACTACATCATTGCGCCCGCTGAGGCCAGCTCGAACCTGAGTCGCTTTGATGGCGTGAAGTTTGGCCACCGCGCCACGGATTACACCGACCTCGTGAGCATGTACAAAAAAACCCGCGCCGAAGGCTTTGGTGAAGAGGTCAAACGCCGCATCATGACGGGCGCCTATGTGTTGAGCCACGGCTACTACGACGCGTACTACCTGCAAGCGCAAAAAATTCGCCGCATGATTGCCGACGACTTTCAACGCGCGTTTGCCGAGTGCGATGTGATTGCCGGTCCCGTTGCCCCCACCGTCGCGTGGAAACTCGGTCACAACGCCAGCGATCCGTTGGCTGACTACTTGGCCGACATCTTCACGCTGCCCGCCTCGCTCGCTGGCTTGCCAGGCATGAGCATTCCTGTGGGTTTTGGCGAAGGCCATCTGCCTGTGGGCCTGCAACTGATTGGCAACTATTTGCAAGAAGCACGTTTGCTCAATGTGGCGCACCAGTTCCAACTGAACACCCATTTCCATAACGCCAAGCCGGAGGGCGTTTAAATGTCTGCTCCCAAATTAGTCCAAGGCTACGAAGTCGTCATTGGCTTCGAAACCCACGCCCAGCTCTCCACCCAAAGCAAAATTTTCAGCCGCGCCTCGGTGGCGTTTGGCGCCGAGCCCAACACCCAAGCCTGCGCAGTGGACATGGCCTTGCCTGGCACGCTGCCCGTGATGAACAGGGGGGCGGTCGAACGCGCGATTGAGTTTGGCTTGGGCGTCAACGCGCACATTGCCGAGCGCAGCATTTTTGCGCGCAAAAACTACTTCTACCCCGACTTGCCCAAGGGTTACCAAATCAGCCAATTTGAAATTCCAGTGGTGCAAGGTGGCGAGGTGTCGTTCTTTTTGCAAGAAGGCAAAGAGACCGTGCACAAAACCGTGCGCCTGGAACGCGCCCACCTCGAAGAAGATGCGGGCAAATCGCTGCACGAGGATTCGAGCTTGGGAGCGTCCATTGGAAATGGACGGGGCCATTCCGGCATCGATCTCAACCGCGCAGGCACGCCGCTGTTGGAAATCGTGACCCAGCCCGACATGCGCAGCAGCGAAGAAGCTGTGGCCTACGCCAAAGAGCTGCACAAAAT
>JAVLFR010000004.1:0-11802 GCA_046052785.1 Limnohabitans sp.
GGACACGCGCTTGACGGCCTCCCCCACTTTCAAAGGTGCCTGCCACTGCAAACGCCCACCCGCCCACATGCGCCGGGGCAGCGGCACAGGTGGCAAAAAACCTCCGCGCTTGGCATGGCCATCTGGCCCAATTTCACTTTGGCGATGGTGCGGCAAAAAGAACAACCAATGCCACAAAGGCGGCAGCTCAGTGCCAGCCACAGGTAACGCATCATCGCGGTCCAGCGTGGCACTCAGCGCACGCAAAGGCGCGGGCGTGAGGAGGTCTTCAAATGTTTCGCTACGGCCCTGCCAAGTTTGCAGATGGGCCAGCAATTCAGAATCGAGTGGGGTGGTCATGCGTCAGTCAATCGAAGCGCCCGAAGTTTTCACAATTTGTGCCCATCGCGCAATGTCTTCGTTGAGCAGTTTGGCAAATTGATCGGGCGTGGTGGGAGGCGCTAACTCCACGCCTTGCAACTCCAACTTGTCGCGCAAATCTTTCGCCGCCAGCGCTTTGCCCATCCCCTCTTCCAACTTGGCCAACACATCATTGGGGACGCCGTTAGGCGCAAACAAACCAATCCACAAGGTGCCGCTGTAGCCGGGCACGGCTTCAGACATGGCAGGCACATCGGGCAAGGTGGGTGAGCGGCGCGCACTGCTGACAGCCAAGGGCTTGAGTTTGCCCGCTTTGATGTGCGACAAAGAAGACGGTAAGCTGGCAAACACCAACGGCAACTGCCCACCCAAGACATCATTCAACGCAGGCGCGACACCCTTGTAAGGCACATGTTGCAAATCAATCCCTCCCATGGCGTTGAGCATCTCGCCCAGCAAATGGTTCAAGGTGCCATTGCCTGCTGAGGCATATTGGTAGTGGTTGGGTTTGAGCTTGGCGAGCGCGATCAGTTCTTTCACGGACTTGGCTGCAAAGTCAGGGTGCGCCAACAGCACATTCGGCACAGAACCGATCAAGGCCACGGGCTTGAAGTCTTTGACAGGGTCAAAGCCTGGATTTTTGTAAAGCGCTGGGTTGATGGCTTGGCTGCTGCTGATGGTCATGAGCATGGTGTACCCATCTTTGGGCGATTTGCCAACAAACTGGGTGCCGATGTTGCCGCCAGCGCCTGGCCTGTTTTCGACCGCCACCGGAGAATTCATCACCTCCGACAGTTTTTGACTGACCAGACGTCCCACGATGTCGTTGGTGCCCCCAGCGGTTTGCGGCACGATCATCAAAATTGGTTTGCTTGGGTAAGCCGTTTGCGCCCAGGCAACTTGCGCCTGAAGTGCGCCACAAGCCAAGACACACAAAGCCAAGCGACGCGAGATGCAAGTCAAAATCATCATCGAAGTCTCCAATAATTGTGAGACGAATGATCAATGTTTTGCCTCATGCAGGCGACACCCTTGTGTCGCACCCGAGACAATATCTAAAGCTTGGGCACAGCTACCCACTGCCCCGCCACCGAATAAATAGCCATCCGCTTGTCAAACACCGCTTCAACAGCGCGGTGCGTGGCGGCATCGGCACACGCACCTTGGTGCACGACACGTCCTGCTTGCATGACCACCATGTCGTGCGCGTGCAGGGCCATGCCCACTTCGTGCAACACGCTGATGACGGTGGTATTTTGCGAGGTGAGGCAACGCACTTGTTCTAGCCAATCGACTTGATGCGGTGGATCGAGGTTGGTGAGTGGTTCATCCATCAGCATGACCTGGGCTTGCACGGCCATGGCGCGCGCCAGTAGCACGCGCTGTCGCTCGCCGCCCGAGAGCTGGCCTAGCGAACGCTCACGCCAGTCCCACGCTTGTGTGGCTTTCAAGGCGGTCTCGACCACCGCATGGTCGTGTGCGTTGGGCGCAGCCCACCAGCCTTGATGCGGCAGGCGTCCGAGCATGGCCACGTCCCACACGCGTAAGTCGTCCGACGCGGTTTCGTTTTGACCCAACCACGACAGTTGCTGCGCACGCTGCTGGCGGTCAAGGGTGATGAAATCTTGGTCAAACCAATGGACACGACCCCTGACTGGCACCAAGCCGGCTAAAGCTTTGAGCAAGGTCGATTTACCCGCGCCATTGGGGCCCACAATGCTGGTCCAGCGACCTGCCGCAAACGACACATCAATGCCATGCAGCACCGCGTGTCCATCGAGCGCCACATGCACATCGCTCGCGCACAAAGCCATCAAGCCAGTCTTCATGGTGCTGCCCTCATCGAGGGTCGGCGGGACATGAGCCACAACAAATAGCCCCCGCCCAAGACTGCCGTGAGCACGCCCACAGGCATTTCTAGAGGCGACAGCAACATGCGCGCCAGCAAGTCGGCAGCCAGCAACAACACGCCCCCCATCAACGCAGACAGCAACACCACCCCCTTGTTGGGGGCCCTGACCATCGAACGCACCAAATGCGGCGCGGCCAAGCCAACAAACGCGACCAAGCCAGTTTGCGCCACAGCGGTCCCTGTGGCCAACGCCAGCACGCACACCAGCGCCACACGCATCGGGGCCAGCGGCAAGCCCAAACTCAGCGCGGTGGCCTCACCCAAGCTCAACGCATCGAGCACGCGGCTCAAAGCAACAGCCAGCCCAGTACAAACCAATAACACAGACCACATCAACAGGCAAGAAGTCCAACCTATGAAGCTGGTTGAGCCCAACAAGAAACCTTGCATGCCCTGCAACACATCGGGACGACTGAGCGTGATCAGAGAGGCCAGCGCCCCCAACACCACACCCACAATCACCCCCGCCAGCAACAACCGCAAGGTGTGCTGCACGCCACGCGCGAGTGCCAATGTGAGCAGCACAGCCAACACCGCGCCCACAAAGGCCGCCCCTGTCAAACCAACACGCACCAACCACTCGGTGGCAAACGGGTGACCGCCAAACAGCGCCAACGCCACCGCCACTCCGAGCGAGGCGCCTGATGCGCTGCCCAACAAATACGGGTCAGCTAAAGGGTTACGAAACAAGCCCTGGGCCAATGCCCCGGCTAGCCCCAACAAAGCCCCAGCCGCACAGGCACCCACGCTGCGCGGCAAGCGAATGTCCCACACGATTTGCCAAGCCACATCGTCGTGCAGGGCCGTGAGCCAGCTCTCAACACCTGTGCTCCCCACGGCGCTGCCCAGCGCAATGCCCAACACGCACAGCATCCCCAAGCTCAAAGCCAACCACACCACGGACCAACGCGCGGCGCGAATCGTCATGGTTGGCCTTTCAACTTGTCACCGCTTTGTGATGCGTTGGGGGGCGCCATCTTGGTCAAACACTGGGCCATCAAACGCGCCGCCTCATCCATGCGTGGGCCTGCTCGCACCAACACATCAGACTCCTGGGCTGTGAAATGACAGACCCGCTGCGTGCGCATTGCGCGCAGATGTTGCCAACCGGGTCGCGAGCGCATGTCGGCATAACTGCTATCACCCACCATGATGAGGTCAGGTTGCGCACGCACCAAAAATTCGGGGTTGATTTTGGGAAATGGCCCGAGCGAGGCAGACAAGATGTTGCGGGCACCCAAGCGCTGCAAGGTTTCACCAATGAACGACGACTCGCTGGCCCCATACGGTGTGGGACCGACCTCAAAATACACCAGTTGTCCTATGGCATGAGCTGGTAGGGATTGCGCAGCCGCATTCACGCCTGCATCGATGCTGCGCCAGACGCGTTCGCTCTCCGCCTCGGGCACATCCAACGCCCGCGCCATGATGCGTATGACACGCTGCACATCCGCATGCGAACGCGGCTCAAGCACCAACACGCTCACACCCAGCGCAGCCAGTCGCTCAGCGCCGCGAGCGGAGGTGGCCATCAACACCAAGTCGGGTTTGGTGGCCAGCACACTTTCGAGATTGGGGTCGATGCCGCCACCCATGCGAGGCAACTTGGCAATGCTCGCGGGCCAGTTGGAATAACGGTCCACGCCCACCAGTTTTTGACATTGCCCCAAAGCGCACACCGTCTCGGTGAGAGAGGGCAACAGACTCACAATCCTTTGGGGCGGCTGGGTGATGGTGACGTCCACTTGTCGGTCGTCGCGTACCACCACAGCTTGGGTGCCAACGCTCAAGCCCAAAAGAGCGGCCAGCGCCATCGTGCGGATAGCAGTCATGCGTTTAAGCATGCGCGGCTTCCCACTGCTGAAAGATGCGGTGCAGCTGCACCACGCCATCGGTCAACGCCGCTGGACCTGGCTGCAAAATATCGGCAGATTTGATTTCAAAAATTTGGTGGTGGCGCACCGCTGGCACGTCTTGCCAGCCTTCGCGTGCAGCAGCTTTGTCGGGGCGAAACTTCTTGCCGCACAACGAACCAATGATGATGTCGGGCGCTCGGTCGATGATGGCTTGGCCGCTGGCAATGATGCGGTCTTTGCCCATCGGCATTTGCGCCAACTCTGAAAAACAATCGTCACCCCCCGCAATGCCGATCAGCTCAGACACCCAACGGATGCAGCTGATATGTGGCTCGTCCCACTCTTCAAAATACACTTTGGGCCGACGCTTGAACGTGGCCGATGTTTGTTGAATCGCCTCTAATTGCGCGCGCATCTGCGCCAAGTGTTTCAAGCCTTGCTCGGCTTGACCCACCATCGCAGCGACTTGGTAGAGCATAGAAAAAATCTCATCTACGCTGCGTTGGTTGAACACCGTGACCTGCACACCCGCACGGATGAGCAAAGCTGCAATGTCGGCCTGCAAATCAGAAAAGCCAAACACACAATCGGGCTTGAGCGCCAAGATCTTGTCAATCTTGGCGCTCAAAAATGCGCTGACCTTGGGCTTCTCGTCACGCGCTCGGCGCGGGCGCACGGTGTAGCCCGAAATGCCCACAATGCGCGCATCTTCACCCAGCATGTAAAGCCACTCCGTCGTTTCCTCGGTGAGGCAGACGATGCGTTGGGGGAGAAGATCAAGCATTCAAATTACTTAGGTTGGTATTGCAGAGAAGCGTAAATGCCACGGCCTGGGGTGTTGTAGCCTCCAGCGATTACATAGTGCCGATCGAATGCATTTTCTAAGCGGACGCGTGATGTCCAGTCAGCATCTATTTTTCGACTGACATAGAACGACCAAATTGAATAGCCAGCAAGCATCTCAGAGTTCACTTCATTAAAGTTGGGCCTCTGGCCTGATGCAAATAATTTTGCACCTAGCTCATAGTCAAGAAATGCCTTTGAGATATCCATCGAACCATAGTTTTTGGCACGACGCCCAGGGGCGTATCCACCTGTCACGTTCTTCGGGTCTTGGCTCACTGCAGAAAACTTAAAGCTGTGTCCCATCCAAAGTGCTCTTAGCGTTGCCTCAACACCTCTATTTTCAACTTCCCCAGCGTTCTTAACTGCCCATTGACCTTGGCTATCCTCAAACCAGTCAATGGCATTGTGGGTCCTCGTTTGAAAATAGGCGATACGTCCCAACGTCTGACGCTTCGAATACACAAGACCAACGTCCTTAGACCGAAACTCTTCCTGCTTTAAGCCAGGGCTGTTCGAAATTTCAGTAGCAGATGGTGCGCGAAAGCCTGTTGAAACAGTCCCTGTTGCTTTCCACTCGTGCGTCAGTTGATAGCCAGTACCAAGCAGTGTGGATGTTGCGTTAGGTTGCAAGGAGCTAGAACTGGATGCATCACGGTAATCAACAGCAATCAAATCACGTCGCAAGTTGGCTTGCAAAGTAAATTTATCTTCTTTCTGGGTAATTCCTGCGAAGCCAGCAGTGGTTTGTCTCTCGAGTTCAAAACTGTTGAACTCCTGATGCTTGTCAGTGATGTAGTCAAGTCCAGCTGTGATTGATGTATTGGAACTAGCCTGGTACTGATTCAACCAATTCAACGCACTCTGATGTGAGTTGTAGCGACCATTATTTGCACCGTTCTTGAACTCTTCATAACTTGTTACAGAATCCGAAAAATTCACGGTACTGCTCCAAGCATCATTCATTTGGCGTCGAATGTAAGCACTGCCGACGTCAGTTTTTTTCAAAGAACGATGAACATCGGTAGGTGATGAGGGAGAGTAATCAGGGTTGGATTTTGCATCGTAGTCGGCATTCACTGTCTGCGTTCTAAATCGACCACCGACCTCTGTGTCCGTGTTTAATTTTTTGCTTAACTTCGCGCCAAAGTATTGAGAGTTGTAGCCATCACGATCCGCATTAACGCGGTTACTCAATGCTGGATCCATTGCGGTAAATCCATTTGAAGACTTTTGTCCTGCATTGACATCGAAGTTATAGCCTGAAGTTGATCCACCAAACCCCACATTCAGATCTGATGTGTTATTTGATCCGTAGCCGATTGACCCGTATGCCTTAGGAGATCCCTTAGCTTGACGCGTGTAAATGTTAATGACACCACCAATAGCGGCATCACCGTAAAGCGCACCTGCATTTCCTCGGAGTATTTCAATACGTTCAATTTGCGACAAGGGCATATCCGTCACAGTTAAAAAGCCGCCGCCATCCGTTTGCGCCCGAACCCCATCAACCAAAACGACCAGACTCTTACTTTCTTGACCTCTTAGAAAAATTGATGTTTGAGAACCTGGTCCACCATTTCGACCATATTCGACACCCGACTCGCCCTGCAGCAAGTCAACCAAAGTAGGCGCTTGTGATTTTTCAATATCTTGACGCGTGATCACGGACACAGAAGACAACACCTGAGACAAAGGCTGCTCCATGCGCGTGGCAGACACCACCACCGGATTAATTTCAAGCATCTGAGCCTGCACAGACGCAGCAGCCGCCAAAGACAAAACGGAAAGCGCAGGGGCAAACGCGCGTGCACGAATAGATTTCTTCATGATTGAAATACCAACTTTGTATGCCCTCACCGCCATCCCCGACAGTGCTTGAGCGAATTGGCGACGCGCTTTTTGGACGCGCCGCCACGTTGTTGGCCGGTATCCGGGCTGGCGGAGACAACCTCTGTCGCCTTCCCAAGCACTTGTTCAAGGTGCTCAGTGGCTTGTTTGACAGAAGCGGAGCCCAAAGGCTCGTCCGCTTGACCGTTGCGGGGGCAGCGCAGGTGAGATGTTGTCGCGCGGGTCGACACCACCCTCCTGCTTCCCGTTGAACTGAGGCGTGTGAACCACACCTCGAGCACCAACATCGATAATTTTAACGATTTACCTTGCAGCCACCTTAAAATCATTGGGCCATGCCAAATACCCCCCTGATTGATCAAATTGCCCAGCGCGTTGAACACTTGCTGCTGCGTCACGAAGAACTGCAGCGCACCAACGCCTTGCTGGCAACTCAAGTGCAAGAACTCACGCATGAACGCGACTTACTCAAGTCGCGCCTTGGCGCAGCCCGCCACCGCATTGACGCTTTGATTGATCGCCTGCCCCAAGGTGCAGAGGCCACGACCAAGGACAACCTGTGAAACAAATCGAAGTACAAATCATGGGCCAAGGCTATGTGCTCGGTTGCCCCGAAGGTGGCGAGACCCGCTTGGGCCAAGCGGTGGGCAAGGTGGATGAGGCCATGTGCAAGATTCGCGATGCAGGCAAGATCAAAGCACGTGACCGCATTGCGGTTTTGGCCGCGCTCAACTTGGCGTTTGACTTGACCGACCGCCCTGCAGTTTCAGCAGCCAGCGGCGACAGCCCTGCGTCTAGCACCGATCTGCACAACTTGCTGCAGCGCATGGATGCGGTGCTCGCACGCGACAACCAACTCATCTAAGCGGCGCCTACAATCACACCGTCTGCAAGTCCTTGGGGCTTTATATTTCCTTGAACCAATGCTCATAGAGCTCGGGCTTGGAACATCGGTTGATGAGCGTGATCGTCTCGCGTCAGATGAACCCAACGTTGACCTGACCTCGCCCACCTGAACCCCGGTTCAGGATGACGGTCTTGAGGAGCCTTGCAGACACCTTTTATCAAATTAAGGCCTGCACCTCATGGATTTCCAACCCCAACTGATTGTCGAACTTGCCGCTCTGGGCATTTGCACGGGTTTTTTAGCGGGCTTGCTCGGCATTGGCGGCGGCATGGTGATGGTGCCGTTCATCACGTTCATGCTGTCGCACCGGGGTGTGGATGCGGACTTGGCCGTCAAGATGGCCATTGCCACCTCGATGGCCACCATCATCTTCACCTCAGTGTCTAGCGTGCGTGCGCACCACAAGCGCGGCGCGGTGCGTTGGGACTTGGTCAAAGGCTTGGCGCCAGGCATCGTGCTGGGCAGTTTGATCAGCAGCTTAGGTGTGTTTGCGCTGCTCAAGGGTTCTTACTTGGCCATCTTCTTTGGTTTGTTTGTGGGCTTTTCTGCCACGCAAATGTTCTTGGACAAAAAACCAGCAGCCGCACGCCAGGTGCCCGACACCGTGGGACTGTTGGGCGCGGGTGGCGTGATTGGCTTTATCTCTGGCTTGGTGGGCGCGGGAGGCGGCTTCATCAGCGTGCCCTTCATGACCTGGTGCAATGTGGCCATTCACAACGCGGTGGCCACGAGCGCGGCTTTGGGTTTTCCAATTGCAGTGGCCAACGTGGCGGGCTACATCATCAGCGGGCTGGGCGTGCAAGACTTACCCAATGATGCGTTTGGCTTTATTTGGGTGCCCGCCTTGGTCATCATTGCCGCGTGCAGTGTGTTCACAGCGCCGTTGGGTGCCAAAGCGGCCCACATGTTGCCGGTGAAAAAGCTCAAGCGTATTTTTGCCAGCGTTTTGTACTTGCTGGCTGCCTATATGTTTTACAAAGGCCTGTCGGGCTGATCAACAGGCCTGGGTGCGACGCGCTTAGGCGTCCACTTGCACCTTAGCGTCTTTGATGACTTTGGCCCATTTCTGAGTTTCGCTGCGAATAAATTCAGCAAAGCGCTCGGGTGAGCCGCCACCATCTTCAGCGCCGTATTGGTCGAATTTTTCGACCACATCGGGCATGGCCATGACGCGGTTCATGTCGTCGTTGATGCGTTTAACAAAGGCGGAGTTCATTTTGGCGGGACCAACCAAGCCGTACCACGTGGTGGCATCAAACCCTGCAAACCCTTGCTCGTCCATGGTCGCCACAGTGGGGTGGCCCTTGGCACGTTTGGTTCGGGTTTGTGCGAGTGCAATAGCCTTGCCGCTTTTGACGTGCGGGGTGGCCGAGGTCATGGTTTCAAAACAGTACTGCACTTGACCACCAATCAAATCAGTCAAAGCGGGGCCAGAGCCTTTGTAGGGCACATGCAGCGCGTCGATACCCGCGCGCAATTTAAACATCTCCAATGCCAAATGCTGTGCCGAACCACCCCCCGCAGAAGCGAAGCTGATTTGGCCTGGACTTTTTTTGCACAGCGCCACCAAGTCTTTGACGGTTTTGGCAGGTTGGTTTTCGTTGCAGATCAACAAGTTAGGCGTCACGCCCACCAAACCAATGGGGGTGAAGTCGCGCTCCACGTTGTAGCCAAGCTTGGGCTGCAAACTGGGGGCAAGGGCATGGCTGTTGATGTGCGCCATGAGCAAGGTGTTGCCATCCGCGGGTTGCTTGGACACATAGTCCGCCGCAATCACACCTGCCGCTCCCGCCTTGTTTTCAATCACGATATTCACACCCCACATGACTTGCAGCTTTTGGGCCAGCACACGCGCCAAGGCGTCTGTACCACCGCCAGGCGGAAAACCCACCACGATCCGAATAGGGCCTGCAGGCAAGGTTTGCGCTTGAATCATGGGTGCAGCCCATGTCACGGCAGTGGCAGCACTGGCTTGAAGTAGTGTTCTGCGTTTCATGTTGTCTCCTTTGTGTTTTAAGACCTGACCAACGGCGGCACAGGGTATGCCGAGAAAAAATCCATGGCGGCTTGTACGCCCGAGCCCGCCAACTTCACGCCGCTGAGCTTGAGGCCCATTTCGCATGCAGACAAAGCGGCGATGAGCGTCAAATCGTTGCTGTCACCCAAATGGCCGATGCGAAACATTCGGCCTTTGACCTTGCCCAAGCCCGTGCCCAGTGAACAATCAAAGCGCTCATAAATCACCTTGCGAACCGCATCAGCGTCAATACCTTCGGGTGTCATCACACCCGTCAAGATGGGGGAGTACAACTTGGCATCGGCGCACTGAATGGGCAAACCCCAAGCGTTCACGGCAGAGCGCACGCCCTCGCCCCAACGCAGATGACGCTTGAACACCACGTCCAAGCCTTGACCCAAAATCATGTCGCAGGCCTCGCTCAAACCATACATCAAGTTGGTGTTGGGCGTGGTTGGGTAATAACCCGTTTTGTTGATCTCCAGCATCTCGTCCCAAGCCCAAAACGATTTAGGGAGCGTGGCATGTTGGCTAGCTTCCACAGCTTTGGGTGACAAGGCGTTGAAGCCGATGCCAGGCGGCAGCATCAGGCCTTTTTGTGAGCCGCTGATCGACACATCCACACCCCATTCGTCGTGTCGGTAGTCGGCGGAACCCAAGCCGGAAATGGTGTCGACCAACAACAGGGCCGGATGCTTGGCATTGTCGATGGCGCGGCGCACCGCAGCGATGTCACTGGTCACGCCTGTTGAGGTTTCGTTATGCACCACACACACAGCTTTGATGCTGTGGGCTGCATCCGACTTGAGGCGCTGCTCAATCATGTCGGCGTCAACCCCATGGCGCCAGCCCTCAACCCCAGCCATTCCCAGCACTTCCGTCTTGATGCCCAAGCGGGTTGCCAACTTGTTCCACAAAAACGCGAAATGTCCGGTTTCATACATCAGCACATGGTCGCCTGGGCTCATGGTGTTCACCAAAGCCGCTTCCCAAGCGCCGGTACCCGACGAGGGGTAAATCATGACGGGGTGCTGGGTTTTGAAAATCTTCTGCATGTCTGCCATCAGCTTCAAGCCCAACCCCGCGAACTCTGGGCCTCGGTGGTCAATGGTGGGCAAGCTCATGGCCCGCAAGATGCGATCTGGCACGGGCGACGGCCCAGGGATTTGCAAAAAGTGGCGCCCAGTGGGGTGAAAGTCTAAATTGAGCATGAACAGTGATCTCCAAAAAGTTAACTATTTTTTGCATACAAAATTCATTTAGCAACTATCGAATACCCTAAATATCTTTTAGATTCATAGATTGACCACCTGATTTTTTGCATACAAAATAAACACATGACTGCTGACATCTTGTCCATCCCCCGCGCCGCCTTGCACAATCAAGTGACCCACCGACTGCGCCAAATGCTGGTGGAAAACCAAATAGCCCCTGGCGCCAAGCTCAACGAACGCACCTTGTGCGAGGCCTTGAACATTTCGCGCACGCCCCTGCGCGAAGCCATCAAAGCCCTGGCCGCCGAGGGCTTGGTGGCCTTGCTGCCCAACCGTGGCGCAGTGGCGGTGGCACTGAGCGAAGCCGATGTGCGCAACACCTTCGAAGTGATGGCAGGCCTAGAAAGCCAATCGGGCATGCTGGCCGCCCAACGCATCACCGACGCCGAATTGAATGAAATTCGAGCCCTGCATTTAGAGATGATGGCAGCCCATGTGCGTCGCGACCTCTCGACGTATTACCGCCTCAACGCTGTGATTCACCGCGCCATCAATGCGGCCGCCAAAAACCCAGTGCTCTCTAGCACCTATGACCAAGTCAACGCACGCTTGCAAGCCTTAAGGTTTCGCTCCAACCAAGATGAAGACAAGTGGAACAAAGCCATGGCCGAGCACACCGAAATGATCGAAGCCCTACAAGCGCGGGACGCGCCAGCGCTGCGGGATGTGTTGCTTAAACACCTAGAAAACAAACGCGATGTGGTGATCGCCCAACTGCTGGCTCAACAGACCAGTACCACCCCATCCACCCCACACACACGCCAAGCCTGACCATGAACTGT
>JAVLFR010000005.1:0-7440 GCA_046052785.1 Limnohabitans sp.
GATTCAGCGTAGCTAAATTTAGCCGTTCGTACGCCAAGACCAACAGCCACATCGCGAATGCGGTCGCGGTTCATGGTGAGGTTGGCAGCGCGGGCGCTGGGAATGACTTCAAAGCCTGATTTTTCCACCTCTAACAACACCTCGGTGCGGATGGCCTCAATCTCAGGCACGATCAGGTCGGGCTTGTGCTGGGCAATGGCGGCACGCAGGGCGGCTTCGTCCAACATGCTGAAGACGCTGCATTCATCGGCCACTTGCATGGCGGGTGCGCCTGCATAGCTGTCGCAGGCCACCACATAGCAGCCCAAGCGCTTGGCGCTGATGACGAATTCTTTGCCGAGCTCGCCAGAACCTAAGAGGAGAATTTTTTTCATAACTTGACCATAAATAGATTGGATAGGCCTATTTTCCAGACTCGCAAAAGCTGGCCGTATACAAAGAAAAAAGCCCGCAACAGCGGGCTTTTGCTTGGAGCAGTCAAAGGTCACTTTTGCACGTGATAGCCCGTCACACGTTCGACTTCGTTTTTAGACCCCAATATCACGCTCACCCGTTGGTGCAGTTCTGTGGGCTGAATATCCAAAATGCGTTGCTGGCCGTTGGTGGATGCGCCACCAGCTTGCTCGATCAACCAGCTCATCGGGTTGGCCTCGTACATCAAACGCAGCTTGCCGGCTTTGCCTGGCTCACGCTTGTCCCAGGGGTACATGAACACGCCACCGCGTGTGAGGATGCGGTGCACGTCGGCCACCATCGAGGCGATCCAGCGCATGTTGAAGTTTTTGCCGCGTGGCCCTTCGACGCCTGCTAAGCACTCGTCGATGTAGCGCTTCACCGGCGCATCCCAGTGGCGCATATTGCTCATGTTGATGGCGAACTCTTGGGTGTCGGCTGGCACCTTGACGTTTTCTTGGGTCAACACAAACGAGCCTTGCTCGCGGTCCAAAGTGAACATGACCACGCCGTCACCGACCGTCAGCACCAAAGTGGTTTGAGGTCCGTACACACAATAGCCAGCGGCCACTTGTTGGGTGCCAGGCTGCAAGAAGTCGTCTTCGCTCACGCCTTTGCTGGGGTCGACTTTTTTGAGCACGCTAAAGATGGTGCCAATGCTCACATTGACCTCGATGTTGCTCGAGCCGTCGAGGGGGTCGAACATCAACAGGTATTCGCCTTGCGGGTAGCGGTTGGGCACGATGTGGATGCTGTCCATTTCTTCGGAGGCCATGGCGGCCAAGTGACCACCCCATTCGTTGGCTTCGATCAACACATCGTTGGCAATGATGTCGAGTTTCTTTTGCACTTCGCCCTGCACGTTTTCGCTGCCGGCTGAGCCCATGACGTCACCCAGTTCGCTGCCCAAGGCACCTTTGTTCACAGCGTGGCTGATGCTTTTGCAAGCGCGTGCCACGACTTCGAGCAACAGACGCAACTCGGAGGGAATGAGACCTTTGGCGCGTTGTTGTTCGACTAAATAGCGGGTGAGAGAAATGCTCATGGCAGTCCTTAGTTGGCGAGGGCGCGCGAAACCACTTCGCGCACATCATTGCTTAAATCGGTTTTGGCGGCGACGCGTTTGATGGCTTCTTGCGCGGCGGTGCGGTAAGGCTCAGCCAGCTTGGACCAGCGGTCCAAGGCACGCGCCAAACGGGCGGCGACCTGGGGGTTGATGGCGTCGAGTTCCAGCACACGCTCGCTCCAAAATACATAACCCGCCGCGTCGGTGCGGTGGAAGGCGCCAGGGTTGGCACTGCACAAACTGAAGATCAGGCTGCGGGCACGGTTGGGGTTTTTGATGTGAAAGTCAGGATGCAACATGAGGTTGCGCACCAGCGACAAGACGTTGCCACCTCGGTCGGTGCTGCCCGCTTGCAGGGCAAACCATTTGTCCATCACCAAGGCTTCGTCTTTGAAGAGGTTGTAAAAACGTTGCAAGGCTTCGCTTGCCAGCTCATGCCCAGCACTGACCAAAGCCGCCAAGGCATTGAAGCGGTCGGTCATATTGTGTGCGTCGTTGAAGCACTGGAAGGTACGGCTCGGCCACACCTTGTCGCCAGTGGCGCGCGCATCCAAGCACAACAAGTTGAGGGCCATGCCGCTCAAGGCACGGCGTCCGCTCGAGACGGGGTCGGGGCTGAAGGCGCCGTTGTCCTTGTGCGCTTCAAAGGCCCAAGCCCAATCGTCATGCAGTTCGCGGGCGAGTTGGGCGCGCATGGCTTCGCGTACCGCGTGAATGCGCTGCGGATCGACCACTTCCAGCTGCTCGGCTATGTAGGTCTCGGCGGGGAGGGTGAGCACCAATTCTTTGAACGCGGCATCGAGTGCGGGGTTGCGCAGCACGGTGCGCAGGGCTTGCACCAAGGCAGCGTCCAACACCTGACTGGGGTCTTCGCTGGCAGCCACGGCGTTGAGGGCGGCGCCTAAGCACAGGCGTTGCGCCGCTTCCCATTGGTTGAAGGGGTCGGTGTCGTGTGCGAGAAGTGTGAGCAGTTGCGTGGCGGTGAAGTCTTTCTCCAGCACCACGGGGGCGCTAAAAGCCCGCATGAGGGAAGGCACAGGGTCTTCGCCCGCTTGCAATGGCAAGTCGTTGAAAACGAAACTTTGCGAGCTTTCTGTGAGCACCAAGAGTTGGGTGGGCAAGACCTCGCGGCCATCGGCACCTAGCAAGCCAAATTGCACCGGAATGACAAAGGGCTCTTTGTGGTCTTGGCCAGGGCTGGGTGGGCAGCTTTGGCTCAAGTGCAGGGTGTAGGTCTGGGAGTCACCCTGAAAGCTACCTGAGGCTTGCACACGGGGCGTACCCGCTTGCGCATACCAACGCTTGAACTGCGTCAGGTGCTTGACCAACGCAGAGTCTGGGTTGGCATCGGCTATTGACTGGGCGAAATCGTCACACGTGACAGCTTGACCATCGTGGCGCTCGAAGTACAGCGCCATGCCTTTGGCAAAACCTTCACGCGATGTCAAGGTTTGCATCATGCGCACGACCTCAGAGCCTTTTTCGTAAATCGTGACGGTGTAGAAGTTGTTGATCTCGACATAGCTGTCGGGGCGAACGGGGTGAGCCATCGGGCCAGCATCTTCTGGGAACTGCGCGGTGCGCAACAAGCGCACGTCTTCAATGCGCTTGACCGCTTTGGCTGAGGCGGCAGCAGTCGGGTTGTCCTTCAGCGCTTCAGCAGCTAAGTCTTGGCTGAACTCTTGGTCGCGGAAAACGGTGAGGCCTTCTTTGAGCGAGAGTTGAAACCAGTCGCGGCAGGTCACGCGGTTACCCGTCCAGTTGTGGAAGTATTCATGGCCCACCACGCTCTCAATATTGGCGTAGTCCATGTCGGTGGCAGTGGCGGAGTTGGCCAACACAAACTTGGTGTTGAAAATATTTAGGCCCTTGTTCTCCATGGCGCCCATATTGAAGTCGCTGGTGGCCACAATCATGAAGCGTTCGAGGTCCAGGCTCAAGCCAAACCGTTGTTCGTCCCATTTGATACTGGCCATGAGCGAGTTCATCGCGTGTTCGGTTTTGTCCAAATCGCCTGAGCGCACAAATACTTGCAGCAAATGTTCTTTGCCCGATGGCGCTTTGACGCGCTGCTCGCGGCAGACAAACTGGCCTGCGACCAAGGCAAACAAGTAACAAGGCTTTTTGTGCGGATCCACCCACTTGGCAAAGTGGCGGCCCTCTTCCAAATCACCTTCTTCCACCAAATTGCCGTTGCTCAACAAGACGGGGAAGGCTTTTTTGTCGGCTCGCAGCGTGACGCTGTAGCTCGACATCACATCGGGGCGGTCAAGAAAGTAAGTGATGCGGCGAAAGCCTTCGGCTTCGCACTGCGTGAAGAACGAGTCGTTGCTCACGTACAAGCCCGACAGCATGGTGTTCTTTTGGGGCAAGCAGGTCGTGAAAATTTCTAGATCGAACGCCTCTGTGCCCTCGGGTAAGTTTTCCAACACCAACTGTTTGCCGTCCATCTTGAACGAGGTGCCTTGGCCGTTGACCAACACCCGTGCGAGGTTGAGCTCGTCGCCATCCAGACGCAGGGGCTGGGCCGCCACGTCGGGGTTGCGACGCATGCGCATTTTGTTGAGCACACGGGTTTTGGCGGGGTCGAGGTCAAACGTCAGGTCGACGGTGTCGATCCAAAACGTGGGCGCGCTGTAATCGGCGCGTTGAATCAATATGGGGGGGTGTGTGTTCATTTGAAAAGATAGGGGAGGTGATTCGATGACACAAATCTCAGCGTACATTTTGCATAGCTACAAGATCAAGGACGGCTTTTTCGAGATGACGGAAATCGCGCGATATTTTTCTGCACCGTTCTAAGTCGAGCTTTGCTGTGATCTTGGCTTGGTCTGTGGTTTCCTTATAAGCACGGTGTGCTGGGAGGAGTTTAGAGATTTCTCCTTTGGCATTACGTCGACTGATTGCCTGCGAAGGGATTTGGACCTCAGGCTTGAGTCCATAGAAATGTCGCAAAGCTTTTTCTTCGGCCAAAAATAGGGTTTCCATTTCTCGATGGAAAAATGCAAATTTGGTGGGTTGAACATCGTGTCGCTTCAACGCATTGAGGGTTTGTTCAAATGTTCTTGCTTCATCAACCACGCAGCTGTCTTCACAATCGAGCACCCAAAGTATGGGGCACTCATTCATCAACGCGTATGGCCAGTAGTCATTGAAGCGTTTACGTGCAGTTTGGATGCCCCCACTGACTTGTGGCGTCGTCAGTTGTACGTGATGCAGATCATGTGCTTGCAAAATACGTCTCACGAGCAAGGTGACCGCCTCTTTATCGCCAGGGCCTTCAACGACCAAATGAAGTTTTTGAGAAGACATTGTCATTTCTCACTCGCAGCGGTGTCATCAGCTTGCAAGCCCTCATTCATCATGAACTCACCTAAGCCAATCAGACCTTCTTCAACGGCTCTTTTTTGGTGAGGGTGAATCGGACGAATTTTTGTCATCCCGTTTTCTAGCGTGGCTACGCGAATTTGATGAGGTGAGAACTGTTGAACCAAATGCGGGCTGTGCGTCGTGATGAGAATTTGCGTTGATTTACCGACTTCCTTGAAGACATCAGCGAGTAGCGTTAATGCACCTGGGTAGATGGTTTGTTCTGGTTCTTCAATGATGAGCAATCCATCAGTGGGACGAGGTTGGTAGGCTGCAAGCAGCATTCCAAATAGTCTCAGAGTCCCGTCGGAGAGCTGAACAGGGTCGTAACCTACGGGCTTGCTAATGCCTTTGACCTTGAATTGAAAGCTAGGTACCAAATAACTTCCTACGGCTTGAACGGTGACTTCTTGAAAGCTTGGCAATACAGCTTGCATGGCGTCATAAATACGGGTCAGTGTTACCCGCCCTGATGGACGTTTTTTCAGATCTTTAATAACCGTGGCCCAGTTCTCTCCTGTAGGTAAGAGCGAGGTCTCTTTAGAGTGACCGAGAGGTTTTCGCATGAGATTGGGGGAGATGGTGAAGTGACTCCACGCACGAAGTTGGCGCATCAATCGATGGCCTAGCTGTCCCCTTAGATCTAGCATGCGCTTTCCTAGAGCTAGTTCATCATTTGGGAGTGTCTGAGTTCCTTTGAATGCAGGGCTAGCCACATCGCCGTTGGCGAGGCGTGAAAATACATCGGATTCGAAGGGGGTGTCTTGATATTCTTGATATATCAGTCTATTAATCGCTCTGCCGAGAGTCGAAATTGATTTGGTTTGTTGCGGTAATTTGGATGAAAAACCTCGTTCTTCGTTGACTACGGCATAACCCGCAGCGCCATCAGCCTTGAGTCTCATGGCGTAGCTGCTCTCGTCGCTCATGTCACAGCGCATCGTAATTTGATAGGGCTTGGTTTTGTAGGTTTGCAGGAGGCGATTGATACCTTCGCGTTGTGCGATGGCCCGCTCTAAATTTTCACCTGCTGCATCACGTAGAAATTGCAAGGCATCGACAAAGTTGCTTTTCCCCACACCATTGGGCCCGACGATGACGGTGACATCGTCAGCAAAGTCGAGTGTGATGTCGTTGAGACTTTTATAGTGCTCTACGTGAAATGTGCGTAGTCCCATAGTCAATTCCTTTAAGCGGCAAACATTGCTCAGATACCTTGCTTGAGTGACGCTTCGATGAATGCATCGAGGTCGCCATCCAAGACTTTTTGGGTAGCCGAAATTTCAACGTTGGTGCGCAAGTCTTTGATGCGGCTGTTGTCGAGCACATAGCTGCGAATTTGATGACCCCAGCCCACATCGGTTTTGGTGTCTTCGAGCTTTTGCTGTTCTTCTTGGCGCTTGCGCATTTCAAAGTCGTACAAGCGAGAGCGCAGGCGTTTCCATGCCACGTCACGGTTGCTGTGCTGGCTGCGGCCGTCTTGGCACTGCACCACAATGCCTGTGGGCAGGTGAGTCAAACGCACGGCGGAGTCGGTTTTGTTGATGTGCTGTCCCCCCGCACCCGAGGCGCGGTAGGTGTCGGTGCGCACGTCCGAGGGGTTGATGTCGATCTCAATGGAGTCATCAATCTCGGGGTACACAAAGACGGAGGCAAACGAGGTGTGGCGCCCGCCCGAGCTGTCGAAGGGCGACTTGCGCACCAAGCGGTGCACACCTGTTTCGGTGCGCAACAAACCAAAGGCGTATTCGCCCTCAATCTTGATGGTGGCGCCTTTGATGCCGGCCACGTCGCCCGCTGACTCATCTTCGACGGTGGTTTTGAAGCCTTTGCGCTCGGCGTACTTGAGGTACTGGCGCAGCAGCATGCTGGCCCAGTCGCACGCCTCGGTGCCACCCGCACCAGCTTGAATGTCGAGGAAGCAATTGAGCGGATCCGCTTCGTTGCTGAACATGCGGCGGAACTCAAGCTCTTCGATGGTTTTGACCAAGCCTTGGGTGTCGGTCTCGATGGTGAGCAAGCCGTCTTCGTCGTTGTCTGCTTTGCTCATTTCAAACAACTCGGCGTTGTCTTCTAGCTCTTGCGTCAGGCGCGTGAGGGTGACGACCACGCCATCGAGGGCCTTTTTCTCACGCCCCAGCTCTTGTGCTTTTTTGGGGTCGTTCCAAATGGTGGGGTCTTCTAGTGAGGCGTTGACGGTACGAAGGCGTTCGGCTTTGGCATCGTAGTCAAAGATACCTCCGAAGATCTACCGTGCGCACGCTCAGGTCAGCAAGTGTGGAGCCAATGAGGTTGATGCGTTCTGCGTCCATGGTGTGGTCTTCTTTAGGTGTCTGGGGAAAACCGCAGATTTTCTCACGTTCGCCAGCCTGCTCAAAAGCCCCGCACATAAGCGAAGGTCAGGCCTGCCGTACCGAGCATGAAGACTTGCGCCGATTCATTTGCTGAAAAGGTGTAACCCAAGGAAGGAATGATGGCTGGGGCGATACCTGATGAGTTGAATGCGCTGGCGTCTTTGTGTTTGCCTTTGTAGCCGTAAATGAAACCAGCCG
>JAVLFR010000006.1:0-7737 GCA_046052785.1 Limnohabitans sp.
GATAGGCTCAAACCACCTTGCACTAATGTTGAGGGGATATAGGTAAGTTCGCTGCCATTTAGGCTTGAGAACGCCGTTTGCATGGCTTTGTTATCTTCAGCCATCACCATCAACCATTCTTTCATGCCGTAGGCGTACACCAAGGTGGAACCATCCGCTGAGGCTATACCGCCAGAAGAATCAGCCTTGACCCTGAAGCCGTCGTCCGTCTCACTTGGCAAGGTCAGCTGACAGCCGCCACGCGCACACTCCTGAAAGTAATTTTCTAAGGTGAGTTGTGTGCCATCGGCGTATTCAAGCTCAAGGTTGACGCCTGAACGCTTAGCCAAGACGTTGCCTAGCAACTGCTCATCGCCAACCTTACCTTTGATGATGCGATATTGCTCGCCTGATTTGGCCTTGAATCTGTTGGCTTGCCCCGCTAGAACGGGTAATGACACTTTGCCGCTATTGGAAATAACCAGAAAATGCAGTTGTGAATTTTGAAAACCAGTCAACATAGACATTGGCAATATCTCTTAAATTTATATAAAAAGTTTTAAGCTTTGAGATCCCAAATAAATTACTGGAATTTATTAAAAAAAATGATTACATAAAAATATGACAGTTTTATATATTTTAATAATCTTGCAAATTACACTTATTCCGAGCGATGAAGATGAGTCATTGATAACAGACAGGTTTACAAGCGCCCGTGCAAATTGAGGGGTGACCGTTTATCCAGGTGACTTATTGCGTGGTGTCGCTGACGGCGTGGTGGTGATTCCAAAAGCCTCGCACGGGCCATCATTTAAGCCCGCGTATCCACAAAATGCATGCCCTCTGTGTGATAAAGACGCGAAGTGGGTTCGATCTTTGGGGCATGCACCAACAGAGGTGTGGCGTTGATGAACTTGGTTTTGATCTCGCGCACCAACTGCTGGGCGAGGTACATGCCCCCCGCGTCAAGAGCTTTAGACAAACGCACAAAGTGCACATCCTTGGCCAACGAAGGATCGACGTGCATCAACATCTTGAGGGCGAGCTTGGAAGCCTCTAAATTGCCTTGTTCAACTGCCTCAAAAAGCGCGCCTAGTTTTTGACGACGTTGCTGTTGGCGGTCTTGCGGGGTTTGGCCTTGCCCGCCATAACTGCCAGGGCGGGCATTCACGCGCATCATATTGGCGGTTTCCATAGAAAGCTCCTTCTCAATTACGTTAAATCATTCGATAAGTTCCTGGTTGATGACATTCAGATTGGTTGACCAATCACCGACAGACATGCATAAGGCATGCCACACCCAAAAAGCGGCAACAGATTGCCATCACGACAACGCTTGGGGTGATTGAAGCGCCACTTCAATTTTCAATCGACTCCATTTGCTCGACAACATCTGGATGAATTCTGTGGTGAACCCTCTTAAATGCTGATGTCGATGAAGCCATACATAGCTGATCGAAGGCTTAAACAAATGACCAGCCGCAATGCGTTTCAATCCCACATCACGCTTGGCCTCATAGGCAATCTCGGGCAAGGTGGCGATACCCATTCCCGACGCCACGAAAGCCTTGATCACATCTGCGTCGGTCGCACTGAGAACGACTTGGGGCTGAATTTTTTTGGAATCAAACGCGCTCATCACCGCCACGCCACCGGCAAAAGATTGATCGAGGTTGATCATTGGGAAAGTGGCCAAATCGGCGAGGCTGATGCGCTTTATCTTTAGCAACGGATGGTGATCTGGCACCAAGACACAACGGCTAATCTCATACCAAGGCAAACGCGCAAGGTCTGTCATGGGCTTGGTGGGTGATGTACAGATGCCAATATCGGCCTCACCATCATTGACCCACTGCACAATTTGATCTGGGTTGCCTTGACGCAAACTCAAATGAACCTTCGGAAATTGGGCCTGAAATTGGCGCACGACGGGGATCAATAGGTAACGGGCATGCGCATGTGTGGTCGCCACCACCAAGTTGCCTTGCGTTTCGTTGGCAGCGTCAGCCCCAACGCTGCGCAAATTATCAATGTCGCGCAACACACGCCTGGCAATTTCGAGCGCACTCTTGCCCACATCCGTCAAAGCGGCAATGCGATTGCCTTGTCGCACCAGAAGCTCAACCTTAAGCTCTTCTTCTAGTAGACGAATTTGCCGACTGATCCCTGGCTGTGAGGTATGCAAGGCTTGCGCAGCCTTGGTTAAGTTGAGCTGTTGCTCAACGATTTCCGTTAAATATCGAAGTTGTTGAATGTTCATAAAGGGCCTTTACCTTGCGCTGTCAACTATATCTTTTGGTTATCGAAGTCTACAAAACAATTAGTATTCGACATGCTTGTTTATTTCTAAACTTTGGGATGAATGCAAGGAATACAGGTTTATGAAACGCAAACGCATCGGCGCCTCCTCTCTTGAGGCCTCCCCTATTGGGCTAGGGCACAGCATGGGGTTTGACGACTTCAGCAATGCTGGGTTGTCCGAATTCAAAGACTTGGTCAGTCGCGCTCTCGATCTGGGAATGAACTTTTTTGACAGCTCTGATGCTTATTGGAATGGTCTTCATGAAGAATGGTTGCGCATCGCGCTCAATGGCCACCGCCACAAAGCCATTGTGGCCAGCAAGTTCGGCAATATCACCCTCGCAGACGGGAGCAAAGCGACCAATGCCAAACCCGCCTACGTGCAAGCCTGCTGTGAAGCCAGCCTGAAGCGCTTGGGCCAAGACTGTATCGATCTGTATTACCTCCACCGCGTTGACCCCCAAACACCGATCGAAGACACCGTCGGCGCCATGTCCCGCTTGGTCGAACAAGGCAAAGTTCGCTACCTCGGCATTTGTGAGGCAGGCATAGATACTTTGAAGCGCGCCCACCGTGTGCATCCCATCACGGCCTTACAGGCTGAATATTCCCTCTGGTATCGCGACACCGAACGCGACATGATCCAAACATGCAGAGCGCTCAATATCGGGTTTGTAGGCTATTCACCGCTCGGACGAGGTCTTTTGACAGGAAACATCCAAAGCTATGAAGACCTCCATGTCAAAGACCGCCGTCGCATTCATCCTCGGTTTCAAGGCAGCAACCTAGAAAACAACCTGGCTTTGGTCAAGCAAATGCAACCCATCGCTGACAGGCTGGAGATCACACTTGCACAACTGGCCATCGCCTGGGTGGTGGCGCAAGGGCAAGACATTTGGGCCATTACAGGCACGCAACGCATCCAGTATCTCGAGCAAAGTATCTCGGCCGCACAGCTTGTCTTGAGCCACGACGACTTACAAGCGCTCGAACACATCTTCAGCCCACAGGCGCGCGCAGGTGATCGCTACCCGCGTGAGATGTTGTCTGGCCTCGGTATTTGATAACCACCAAACTTCCCCCAACCCCCGAACTTTTCAAGAGGACATATGAGCAAAGACCCCCGCGTTGAATCAGCCATCTCACATTGGGCCCCCCGTTTTGTTTCTAACGGGGTGTTGTTGACCGACTTTCAAGAAGTGACGCAAACCATTGAAAAATGGGAAGACTGGACCAGTGCTTGGTGCAAGCGTGCGCAGATCCATGAAGACCTCGGACACGAAGCCCTTGAACAAGGCTTCAAGCTCAGTGCCAGTGAACATTTATCCCGTGCAGCTGTTTACTACCACTTTGCCAAATTCTTAGCCGTGCACAACGTCCCCGAAATGCGAGAAGCCCATATGAAGGCGGTTGCTTGCAAACAACTCGCATTGCCACACATGCGCCCGCCTGCCAAACGGGTCGAAATCCCCTTCGGCAAAGGCGTTTTGGCGGGTTTTCTGCGTTTGCCCGTGGGAGCTGTCAAGCCCCCTGTTTTGATCATGGTTCCTGGCTTGGACTCAGCCAAAGAGGAACTCGAGGCTTATGAACACCCCTTTCTAGCCCGCGGCATCGCCACCTTGATGGTGGACGGGCCCGGACAAGGTGAGGCCGAATACGACTTCCCTATTCGTGGAGACTACGAAGTCCCCGTCAAAGCCATGGTCGATTGGGTCTTGACATGCCCAGAAGTCGATAGTCAGCGCATCGGTTTGTGGGGCGTGAGCTTAGGGGGCTATTACGCACCCCGCGCCGCCGCCTTTGAAAAACGGCTGAAAGCCTGCATTGGCCTCGCCGGTCCCTATGACTTTGGAGACACGTGGGATTCGCTACCCGAACTCACACGTGAAGCCTTTCGCGTGCGAAGCCACCTTAAAACTTCCGCTGAGGCCAAGGCTTACAGCAGCACCTTAACCATGAAAAATGGCATTGCGCAACAAATTGAATGCCCCTTATTTCTCGTCACTGGCAAATTAGATCGCATCATTCCTTGGCAAGACACACAACGCATGGCCCAAGAAGCTTCTGGGCCCACTGAGCTGCTGATCGTCGAAGACGGAAATCACATCGCTAACAACCGCCCCTACCGCTACCGCTACCGAACCGCTGATTGGATGGCCCAGCAACTCGGACTACCTCGCATTTGATTCACCCACACTTACAGATAGGAATCGTCATGTACCAAAAATTAGCGCCCAAAATGGTTCATCTTTCGCCACGTCGCGCAGCCTTGATGGCGCTGCTCTCGCTCACCACGTTTGCGGCATCAGTTCCTGCTCAGGCTCAAACCTTCCCTAATCGCCCCATCAAACTCATTTCAGGCGCCACCCCGGGCAGCGCCTCAGACATCGTGGCGCGCTCTGTGGCCGAAAAGCTGCAAGCTGAGTTCGGTGTCACAGTGCTTGTTGAAAACAAAGCAGGCGCGGCAGGAACCTTGGGTATCCAGGCTTTGCTGGGCGCACCAGCAGATGGCCACACGGTCTTGGTCTACACCAGTGCCCATACGGTGCTGCCCTTAATCAACAAGGTCAGCTATGACCCGCTGCGTGACTTTTCGGCCATCACCCCGCTCGCCATCGTGCCCAACGTCATGGTCGTCTCGCCATCCAAAGGTTACAAAACAGTCAAAGACGTGGTCGATGCCGCCAAAGCCAAACCTGGCCAACTCAACTATGCCTCCGTTGGCTTGGGAAGTGCCACATTCATGAGCGCTGAAAAGTTCAAACTCGCCACAGGCATCGATGCCGTTCACGTGCCATTTAAAGGATCGCCAGAAGCCATCACAGAAACCATGACGGGTCGCGTTGACTACTTCTTCGCACCCTTGGTTTCTGCGCTGCCAATGATTAAGTCAGGTAAGTTGATTGCGCTAGCTGTTGGCACACCCAAGCGGTCATCCCAATTGCCAGATGTGCCAACTCTGACGGAGTCAGGGGTCAACAAAGCCGACTACCTTTTTTGGACGGGCATGCTGGTGTCCTCAAAAACACCCAATGACATCGTGCAAAAACTCAATCAGTTTTCGCTCAAAGCCTTGCAGTCAAACGAAGTGAAAGAACGTTTGGCAAGCCTGGGCGCTGAACCTTTGCCCATGAGTCCCGAGCAGTTTGACGCCATGATTCGAGCTGAGATGACCACCAATGCTGAAATCATCAAGGCGGCGGGCATCAAAACGGAGTAATCCGATGTCTCTGAACTGAGACAACACGCAATTAAAAGAAAAAACCCTAAGTAAATGATTTACTTAGGGTTTTGAATTGGCGGAAGCTGTGAGATTCGAACTCACGGAGGGCTCACACCCTCGCCGGTTTTCAAGACCGGTGCATTCAACCGCTCTGCCAAGCTTCCTAGTTGAATTTCAGGAAAGATTGTAATGGCTGTTTCAGTTGTTTCTGGCCTCGCTCAATCCTCTGGCAAAAACAATGATTGCAAATCGCTCAAGAAGTCAAAGCCGCGTTCGGTGGGCACCACGCGCTGAAAGTCCCGTGTAATGAGACCTTTGGCTTCGGCTTCTACCAAGGCGGACTGAATGGCGGTCACGGGCAAGCCTGTGCGCTCAGTGAAGTCAACCAGCGAGAAGCCGTGACGCAGACGCAGGGCGTTGAGCATGAACTCAAACGGCAGCTCGGCGCGGCTCACTTCGGTACTTTGCGCCACCGCGCGGTCTGCGCGACTGCTGTCAAGTGCATGGTCCATGAACAGGCGCGGGTCGCGGTTGCGCACTTGGCGCAGGACACGATGGGCAAAGCTGAGTTTGCTGTGCGCGCCAGCGCCAATCCCAAGGTAGTCGCCAAACTGCCAATAATTGGTGTTGTGCCAGCAGCGGTGGCGGTCTTTGGCGTAGGCCGAGACTTCGTAGCGGTGCAGCCCCATGGCGGCAGTGCGCTCGGTGATGCGGTCAAGCATGGCATAGGCATCGTCGTCTTGCGGCAATTGGGGTGGAAATTTGGCAAACACCGTATTAGGCTCGATGGTGAGGTGATACACCGACAAATGCGGGGGCTGCAACGACAAAGCCATATCGAGGTCTTCGTCCAACTGCGCCAGCGTTTGGCCAGGCAAGGCGTACATCAGGTCAAGGTTGAAGGTGTCAAAAGCTTCGCGGGCTTCTTCTACCGCAGCCATGGCTTGGGCGCGATCGTGCACGCGCCCCAAGGCTTGCAAGTGTTGGTCGTTGAAGCTTTGTACGCCCACCGACAAGCGGGTCACGCCTGCGGCGCGAAAGGCTCGGAAGCGGTCTTTTTCAAAAGTGCCCGGATTGGCCTCTAGCGTGATTTCGCAGTCAGCCTCTAAACGTAAACGCGCACGCATGTCGCTGATCAAGCGCGCAATCGCAGCAGGCGAAAACAAGCTAGGCGTGCCGCCGCCAATGAAAATGCTGTGCACGCTGCGGCCCCAGATAAGGGGCAGGCTGTGTTCGAGGTCGGCGCACAGGGCGTCGAGGTAGCGCTGCTCGGGCAGCTCGCTACCCACACTGCTTTGCAATTCATGCGAATTGAAGTCGCAATACGGACACTTCTTGAGGCACCAAGGCAAATGCACATACAGCGAGAGCGGGGGCAAGCTGCTGAGCGACAGCGTGCCGGGGCGCATGAGGTGTTGGATGTCTTGGGTCATCGACGGAGCTTTATGCAAACCAACGCTCACGCATGAGCGCCAACATTTGTTGCGCGGCTTGGCCGCGGTGGCTGTGAGCGTTTTTCACCTCGATCGGCAGCTCGGCAAAGGTTTTACCAAAGCGGGGAATGAACATGATGGGGTCAAAGCCAAAACCATTCGCCCCCACAGGCGCCCGTGTGATGTCGCCCACAGCACGGCCCACGGCAATCAGGGGCTCGGGGTCGTCGGGGTGGCGCACGGCCACGAGGGTGCTGACCAAGGCAGCGCGTCGGTTGTCTACGTTAGCCATTTGCTCAAGCAAGGCGCGCACATTGTTGTCGTCGCTTTTCTCGTAACCAAACTGGGTGGCATAAAAAGCGGTTTGTACGCCAGGCAAGCCACCGAAAGCATCCACGCACAAGCCCGCATCGTCGGCCACAGCGGGCAAGCCGCTTTCACGGGCGGCATGACGGGCTTTGGCCAAGGCGTTTTCTACAAAGGTGTGAAACGGCTCTTCGGCTTCGCCAATGTGCAAATCGCCTTGGGGTACCAACTCAACACCGAGCGGTGCAAACATGGCTTGCAACTCGGCGAGCTTGCCTTGATTATTAGAGGCTAAAACGATACGTTTCATGGGATAAAAGCCGACGCTGGGCATCAAGCCTGCAAAGCTTCTTGTTGCATCGCAATGAGTTCGCGCACACCTTTTTCAGCCAAAGCCAGCAAGGCATTCATTTGCTCGCGCGTGAAAGGCAAACCTTCGGCGGTGCCCTGCACTTCCACATAATGCCCAGCGCTGGTCATGACCACATTCATGTC
>JAVLFR010000007.1:0-19351 GCA_046052785.1 Limnohabitans sp.
GATTGGTCGAAAACATGGCGGTGCACGTGTGCACCAACTGCGGCCACATTGAGCACATTTTTGGCGCCGATGGCGGCAAAAAATTGGCGGCCAAAGACGGCATGGACTACCTCGGTGCCTTGCCCCTGAATATGCAAATCCGCCTGCAAGCTGACAGCGGCAAGCCCACCGTGGTGGCCGACCCAGACGGCGATGTGGCGGGCATTTACAAGGCGGTGGCCCGTCAAGTGGCGGTGAAGATTGCAGCCAAAGCCAAAGACTTTTCGAGCAAGTTCCCCAGCATCAAGATTTCCAAAGACACGTGAGCCCGCCATGACGCAACGCCCCAGCCAACAAGTTGCCGTGGTCATGCGCCGCGAGCGCGTGCCCGGCGACATGAGCCGATGGCAGCCGTGGCGTTGGGTGTTGCACGATGTCACGGGTCACGACGTGCAATCGCATGCTGAGCACTTTGGCACGCAGCCGCGATGTTTGCGCCAAACCGATGACGAACAAATTTGGCTCCACCCTGGCTTCACGGTCGAGCTGTTCAAAGACGATGCCGAGGGCTACTACCTCAATGCCACCTCTCCCGCGCCGTGTTGGTTTGTGTTGTGGCGCATGGAAGAAGAACCCAGCCTAGGCGAGGAGGTGATGGCCGTGCCCACCATGGTGAGCCTGAGCTACCACGACGCAGGCCGTTGGCTAGATGCGCAAGAAAATGTGGACCAAGTGCCTGCCCCCACCGAGGTGGTGGCTTGGATGAGCGCCTTCATTGACGAACACCTGGTGGTGGAGACCAAGCGCCGCAAACGCCCCGACAGCTTTAAAACTTTGCAAGACCGTTTTGGTAACCCCGCGACGGTGAGCACCGACAAAATTCGCGGCGGTGGTCCCCAGCAAGGAGGCCGTCATGGCCCATGACGACGGCACGCCCGCAGGTTTTTTAAGCCGTTGGTCACGCCGCAAAGTCGACGTGCGCGAGGGGCGTGCCTTGGACGAGCCCCCTGCCGCGGCTCCTCATTCTCCAGCGGCCTTGACCCCTTCGACGCCCGCAGCGGCTTCGTCAGCTGGCGCAGCGACTCCCCCGACTGAGACTGCAAATGGCACTTCGGCGGTTCCGCCCAAGCCTGGCCCCACCTTGGCAGAGGCCGAGCAGCTGACGCCTGAGTCTGACTTCACGGGATTCATGGCCCGCGGCGTGGCGCCCGAGGTGAAAAACGCCGCCATGAAAAAACTGTTTGCTGATCCGCATTTCAATGTGATGGACCGCTTGGACATCTACATCGATGACTACGGCCTGCCCGACCCGCTGCCCTTGGCCATGCTGCGCCAAATGACCAGTGCCAAAACCTTGAATTTGTTTGACGACGAACCTCAAGAAGCGGCCGATCCCACCCAGGGTGACAAACCCGATCAAGCGCCGCCCAAAGTCGTGGCACAGTCCGACACTGCTGATATTCATTCCAACCCCGAGCTCCACACGCATGACCACGCTGATTTGCGACTGCAACCAGACCCAACCGCTAGATCCGAAGGCCCTGAGCCAAAGCCTGTCTGAGCCGCTCACGCTGCACACCGCGTTGTGCCGCCGTGAAGCAGGCGCCTTCATCCAAGCCGTGCAAGGCACCGACGATGTGGTGGTGGCCTGCACCCAAGAGCAACGTCTGTTTGGTGACTTGGCTGTCGAGGCGCAAGCCAAGACATCCGTCATCAAATTCGTCAACATCCGCGAAACGGGTGGCTGGAGTCGCGACGCCAAAAATGCGTCACCCAAAATAGCGGCGCTTTTGGCTGCCGCCCATTTGCCCGAGCCCGATCCTGTGCCCACCGTCACCTTCAAAAGTGCAGGGCGCCTGCTTATCTTGGGGCAAATTGACGAGGCCGAACAAGCCGCGGCGCTGTTGGCCGACACCCTGAACGTGACGATCTTCACCCAAGGCGCGGGCGAGGCGGGCGGTGGTCAAAGCCGTCGCTACCCTGTGTTGGGCGGCCAAGTGGTGCGCGTGGACGGTTGGTTAGGGGCGTTCAAGCTGACTTGGCAAAACAACAACCCGATTGACCTTGACCTGTGCACCCGTTGCAATGCGTGTGTGGCGGTCTGCCCTGAGCAAGCGATTGGCCTCGACTACCAAATTGACCTGAACAAGTGCAGTTCGCACCGCGACTGTGTCACGGCTTGTGGCGCCATTGGTGCGATCAATTTCCAACGCGAAGCGCAAGAAGAAACCGCTGACTTTGACCTGGTGCTCGACTTGCGCGCGCAAACCGCTTTCAACCGCCACGCCTTGCCGCAAGGCTATTTCCGTGGCGCCACGGCGGCCAATTTGCTGCGCTTGCGCGAGTTGGTGGGCGAGTTTGAAAAGCCCAAGTTTTTTGACTACAAACAAAAGCTGTGCGCCCACAGCCGCAACGAGCAGGTGGGCTGCAATGCTTGTGTGGATATTTGTTCTGCCCAAGCCGTCAGTTCTGACAAATCACGCCAACAAATCAAGGTCAATCCCAATTTGTGTGTGGGCTGTGGTGCGTGCACCACGGTGTGCCCGACGGGTGCGCTGAGCTATGCCTACCCGCGTGCTAGCGAGCAAGGCGTCAAGCTCAAGACCCTGCTCGGCACTTACCAAAAAGCAGGCGGCCGAGACGCCGTCATCTTGCTGCACAGCCAAGATGCTGGCCTGGCCTTGATCAATGACTTGGGTCGTGCGGCCCAACTCAAGGTGGCGCAAGGTTTGCCAGCCCATGTGATGCCTGTGTCGCTGTGGCACACCGCCAGCCTGGGGTTGGAGGTATGGCTCACGGCTTTGGCTTATGGCGCGGCGCAGGTGTTGGTGCTGCATACCGCCGAAGAAGCGCCGCAATATGCGGATGGCTTGCAAGCGCAAATGGCCCAAGCCCAAGCCATGCTCGAAGGCTTGGGCTATGCCAAGCCCGGCCAGTTGCCCGTGCAGTGGGTGCACGCCACCCAAGCCCTTGAGCTCGATGCCGAGCTGCAACGCCTCACCACGGGTCAGCAGCGACTGCACAGCGCCGTGCCCGCTGCCACCTTTGCTGTGATGGCTGACAAGCGCAGCACGCTCAGCATGGTGGTGGACCATTTGCTCGCGCACGCGCCGCTTTTGAAAACTGCGGCTGCCCCGCAAGCTTTGGCGCTGCCCAAAGACGGTTCGCCGTTTGGCACGGTCGAGATCAACAAAGACAGCTGCACCTTGTGCATGAGCTGTGTCAGTGCCTGCCCCGCCAACGCGCTGCAAGACAACCAGCAAGCACCTCAGTTGCGCTTTTTTGAAAAGAATTGTGTCCAGTGCGGCCTGTGCGTGAGCACCTGCCCCGAGAAAGCGGTCAGCTTGGTGCCACGTTTGTTGCTGACGCCTCAACGTAAAGAAGTGCGCGTCCTCAACGAAACCCAGCCTTACGGCTGCGTGCGCTGCCACAAACCCTTTGGCACACTCAAAGGCATCGAGGCCATGATTGGCAAGTTGGCTGGGCATTCGATGTTCCAAGGCGCCGCGTTGGAGCGCCTGAAGATGTGTGGCGACTGCCGCGTGATTGACATTTATTCCGCTGGTGACGAGAACAAAATCGTTTGATGATTGCTATGACAGAACCCCATTTATCCTCCGCCCTTGATGAAGAAACCGCACGCGCCGAGCTGTATGGTTTGCTTTCCGAGTTGTTCTACGCGCCCGCTCGCCCCGAGTTGCTGGCGCAATTGCGCGTGGCTGCCACCGAGGCGCCTGCGGCGGGCGGTTTTTTGGAAGAGCCTTGGCGGCAACTCGTCGGCGTGGCCCGCGAGATGGACGATCAGAGCATTCAAAACGAGCACCACACCTTGTTTGGCGGCGTTGGTAAGCCCGAGGTGTATGTGTTTGCCTCACACTTTTTGACGGGGTTCTTGAACGAGAAACCCCTCGCCCAATTGCGTACCGATTTGGCTGCGCTCGGCCTGGGCCGTGACGACACCACCATGTCTGAGACCGAGGACCATGTGTCTTATGTGTTTGAAGTCATGCGCTTTTTGGTGGCGGGTGAGGATGTGGCTGTGTCTAACCTCACGCAACAGGCCAAGTTTTTTTCAACCCATGTGCAAACTTGGGTGCCCGCGTTTTGCGACGCGCTCCAAGCCACACCCCGTGTCCGGTTTTACGCCTCGTTGGCAGAGCTGACCCGCGCATTCATGAGCGTGGAAGCGCAGGGCTTTGACATGCTGGCTTAAGTACTTTGGGCTTGCTTCATGTTTAGCTTTGAGAAGCGTTGAAGACACCCAAGCGACAAATGACGAGAGCTGTTGAAAAAATTCGAGGCTTTTGGGGGCCAACCTGACGTTTCTACGTAGTGACCCGAGCCACATCATTGATACATTATGCAAAGTCGTGCATACCTGCGACACCACGAGGAGCTCAAAATGCAAAAAGAACACGCCAAAGACCAAGCCAATGCGCCAGCGACATCGTCGCGCCGAGGCTTTTTCATGGGCGCGGCTGCCGCCGGTGCAGCTGCTGCCGCAGTCACCGCGATGCCTGGCCTCAGCACCCCTGCTGCTGAATTGAACAAACTCCCCCCCGCGCCCGAAAACGGTGGCGGCTACAGCTTGAGCGAACACGTCAAGCGTTATTACCAGACCGCCCGCGTCTGAAGGAGCCCGTTATGTTGTTGACCCGTAAAACCGATTCGGCTGCCCCAACCTCAGGCAGCTCTGCATTTGTAGGCCGCTTGCAACGTGGCTTGTCCCAAGCTTTGCCAACCCTGGACCGTCGTGGCTTTTTGCGCCGCTCTGGTTTGGGTATCGGCGTGGGCTTGGCGGCCACTCAACTGAGCTTGGTCAAAAAGGCCAATGCATCTGGCAGCTTTTCAAGTGGCGGCGCCAGCAAGATTGAAGTCAAACGCACCGTGTGTACCCACTGCTCGGTGGGCTGTGCGGTCGATGCTGTGGTTGAAAATGGCGTCTGGGTGCGCCAAGAAGCGGTGTTTGATTCCCCCATCAACCTCGGCGCCCATTGCGCCAAAGGAGCGGCCCTGCGTGAGCACGGTCATGGCGAATTCCGCTTGCGTTACCCCATGAAGCTGGTCAACGGCAAGTACGAGCGCATCAGCTGGGACACAGCGCTGGACGAAATCGGCGCCAAGCTGATGGAGCTGCGCAAGACGTCTGGCCCAGACAGCGTGTACTGGATTGGATCTTCCAAGCACAACAACGAGCAAGCCTATTTGTTGCGTAAGTTTGTCAGCTACTTCGGCAGCAACAACTGTGACCACCAAGCCCGTATTTGCCACTCCACCACCGTGGCGGGTGTGGCCAACACCTGGGGTTATGGTGCGATGACCAACTCGTACAACGACATGCAAAACAGCAAGGTCGCCATGTACATCGGCTCGAATGCCGCTGAAGCGCACCCTGTGTCGATGTTGCACATGCTGCATGCCAAGGAAAACGGCTGCAAGATGATCGTGGTCGACCCACGTTTCACACGCACCGCGGCCAAGGCCGACGAGTACGTGCGCATTCGCTCTGGCTCTGACATTGCTTTCTTATTTGGTCTGTTGCACGTCATCTTCAAGAACGGTTGGGAAGACAAAAAGTACATCAATGACCGCGTGTTTGGCATGGACAAGGTCAAAGAAGAAGTCATGGCCAAGTGGACGCTCGACAAGGTCGAAGAGGTCTGCGGTGTGTCGCCCGAGCAAGTGACCCACGTGGCCAAGATGCTGCACGAGAACAACCCCGGTACCGTGGTGTGGTGTATGGGCCAAACCCAGCACACCACTGGCAACGCTATCGTGCGTGCCTCTTGTATCTTGCAGCTGGCCTTGGGCAACATCGGCAAGTCCGGTGGCGGCACCAATATTTTCCGCGGCCACGACAATGTGCAAGGCGCCACCGATGTGGGGCCAAACCCTGACTCCTTGCCAGGCTACTACGGCTTGGTGGAAGGCTCATGGAAGCACTTCGCCAAAGCTTGGGGCGTTGAATTTGATTGGATCAAAGGCCGTTTTGCCAACCCCGGCATGATGAGCAAGCCAGGCATCACCCTGTCGCGTTGGATTGACGGTGTGATGGAAAAGAACGAGCTGATCGACCAAGACAGCAACCTCAAGGCTGTGTTCTATTGGGGCCATGCCCCTAACTCACAAACCCGCGGTTTGGAGATGAAGCGTGCCATGGACAAGCTCGACTTGTTGGTGGTGGTCGACCCCTACCCGTCGGCGACGGCGGCCATGGCTGCGATGCCAGGCAAAGCCGAAGACCTCAACCCCAACCGCGCGGTGTACCTGTTGCCCGCGGCCACGCAGTTTGAGACCAGTGGTTCATGCACGGCATCCAACCGCTCGATTCAGTGGCGCGAAAAGGTCATCGAGCCTCTGTGGGAAAGCCGCTCTGACCACATGATCATGTATCAACTGGCGCAAAAGCTCGGCTTTGGCCCAGAACTGGTCAAAAACTACAAGCTGCAAAAAGTCAAAGGCATGGACGAGCCTGTGATCGAAGACATCTTGCGCGAAATCAACAAGTCGGTGTGGACCATTGGCTACACCGGCCAAAGCCCAGAGCGCTTGAAGGCCCACATGAAGAACATGCATTTGTTCGACGTCAAGACCCTCAAGTCCAAAGGCGGCAAAGACAAAGAAACCGGTTACGACTTTGGTGGTGATTACTTCGGATTACCTTGGCCGTGTTGGGGCACGCCAGAGCTCAAGCACCCAGGCTCTCCCAACCTCTACGACACCTCCAAACACGTCATGGACGGCGGCGGTAACTTCCGTGCCAACTTCGGCGTGGAGAAAGATGGCAAAAACCTGTTGGCTGAAGATGGTTCGCATTCCAAGGGCGCAGACATCACCACGGGCTACCCCGAACTCGACCACGTGTTGCTCAAAAAACTCGGCTGGTGGGGCGAACTCACCGATGCAGAAAAAGCATTGGCCGAGGGCAAGAACTGGAAGACCGATAACTCGGGCGGCATGATCCGTGTGTTCATGCAAAACCATGGCTGTCATCCCTTCGGTAACGCCAAAGCGCGTGCTGTGGTGTGGAACTTCCCCGACCCGATCCCGCAACACCGCGAGCCCCTGTATGGCACGCGTCCGGACTTGATGGAAAAGTACCCCACGCACGCCGACAAAAAAGCGTTCTGGCGTTTGCCCACCTTGTACAAAACGGTGCAAGACAAAAACTTGGCCGACAAGCTGCACGAAAAGTTCCCGCTCATCCTCACCTCAGGCCGTTTGGTCGAGTACGAAGGTGGCGGCGAAGAAACCCGTTCCAACCCTTGGTTGGCCGAGTTGCAGCAAGAAGCCTATGTGGAAATTAACCCCAAAACGGCTTCTGATCGTGGCATCCGCAACGGCGCACGCGTGTGGTTGAAGAGCCCCACGGGTGCACGCTTGAACGTGCAAGCCTTGGTGACCGAACGGGTGGATTCAGGCACGGTTTGGATGCCTTTCCACTTCTCCGGCCGCTGGCAAGGTGAAGACATGCTCAAGTACTACCCCAAAGGCGCTGCGCCTGTGGTACGTGGAGAGGCCGTCAACACCGCCACCACCTATGGTTACGACAGCGTCACCATGATGCAAGAGTCCAAGACCACTATTTGCGACATCGAACGCGCCTAAGGAGAATTAAATGGCACGCATGAAATTTATCTGTGACGCTGAGCGTTGCATCGAGTGCAACGGTTGCGTCACCGCTTGTAAAAATGAACACGAAGTCCCTTGGGGCGTGAACCGCCGCCGTGTGGTGACCTTGAACGACGGTGTCCCTGGCGAGAAGTCCATCTCTGTCGCGTGTATGCACTGTTCAGATGCGCCTTGCATGGCCGTTTGCCCTGTGAACTGTTTTTACAAGACCGACGAAGGCGTGGTCTTGCACGACAAAGACATTTGTATTGGTTGCGGTTACTGCTCTTACGCCTGTCCGTTTGGAGCGCCTCAGTTCCCCAGCCAAGGCACCTTTGGTGTGCGCGGCAAGATGGACAAGTGCACGTTCTGTGCCGGTGGCCCAGAAGCCAATGGCAGCCAAGCGGAGTTCGAAAAATACGGTCGCAACCGTTTGGCCGAAGGCAAGTTGCCGGCCTGCGCCGAAATGTGCTCGACCAAAGCCTTGCTCGCGGGTGACGGCGACATGGTGGCTGATATCTTCCGTGAGCGCGTGCTCAAGCGCAACAAGGGCGCTGAAGTCTGGGGCTGGGGCACGGCTTATGGCTCCAAACAAGCGGGGCAAGCCCCCGCCAAAGTTGAAGGAGCGAAGAAATCATGAAGCGCCTCTCACTCCTCTTAATCACTGCGGCAGCGCTCACAGCTTGTGGCGAAAAAGCCCAAACCTTGGGCACCAAAAACGATGCCACCGCATACAGCGGTGCCAGCAATAGTTTTGTCGAGGCGGGCTGGAGCGCTGGCGACAAAACCAGCTGGGAGCAGCAGCTGCGCACTCGCGGCCAATACGGCCAAAACGATCACAGTCGCGCACCGTAACCAAGGGGCACATCATGTACCGCTCTTTCCAATCGGTCTTGTGTGCGGCTTTGACGGTGTTCGCACTGTCGGCTGTGGCACAAGACAAAGCGCCTTCGCCAGCCCTGGCTGTCCAAAGCGTCAATATCCAAGACGTCAAACCTGACGCCAGTGATGCCCCTGGCTATGCCGAGCAAACCAATGCCCAACGCAGTCAAGTGCAACCGGGTAACAATGCACCCGTTTGGCGTGCAGTGGGCGCTGGCGCAGAGGGCTACAGCAGCCTCCCTAAATCAGAGGCGCCTGAGGCGGGCGTGCTCATACAACCCTTTGTGCAGTACCCCGGCTCGCGCTTGACCACGGCGGGCGAGGCGTGGCGTCAAGTGCGCAACAACTGGATCATTCCTTATGGTGGATCGTTGCTATTGATTGCGTTGGGTGCCGTCGGTATTTTTTACTGGCGCAAAGGCATGATCATGCTGCATGGCAAACCCACTGGGGTCGAGATCGAACGCTTCACTCCGTTTGAGCGCTCGGCCCATTGGTCCAATGCGATTGCGTTTGTGATCTTGGCCCTTTCTGGCGCCACCATGGCGTTTGGCAAATATTTCATGCAACCCATCATTGGCGACACGCTGTTTGGTTGGATCACGTACTTGCTGAAAAATGCGCACAACTTCGCGGGCCCCGTGTTTGCGGTGTCGTTGACCGTGGTGTTTTTCACTTTCTTGAAAGACAACTGGCCAACCAAAGAAGACTGGACTTGGATCATCAAAGCCGGTGGTTTGTTTGGCAACACAGAAGTGCCCTCACACCGATTTAACGCGGGCGAGAAAGTGGTGTTCTGGGGCGGCGTGTTTGGCCTAGGGTTGGTGGTGGTGGCGTCGGGCTTTGTGCTCGACAAAATCATTCCCTTCCTCGTCTATGAGCGCGGCACCATGCAAATCGCACACATGGTCCATGCCGTGGCCACCTTGTTGATGATGGCCATGTTCATCGGTCACATTTATATGGGCACGGTGGGCATGCAAGGCGCTTACAAAGCCATGCGTACAGGCTACGTCGATGAAACTTGGGCCAAAGAGCACCACGAACTTTGGCATGACGACATCAAGGCGGGCAAGATTCCCGCCCATCGCACCGAGAGTTCGGGCAACCCAGCGCGCGCTTGAGCGGGCTGACACAGGAGAATAACGATGAACAAAGCACTCATTGCATTGATGTTGACCGCCGCCAGCGCTGCTGCGTTGGCCAAATTGCCCCCGCTCAACGACGAAGCCAAAGCCAAAGCCGAAGAAGCCAAAGCCAAAACAGCGCATACCGCTAAGGTCGATGCTTATTTGCTCTGCAAGTCGCAAGACAAAGTGGCCGCCCACGTCCAAAAAACCAACAAAGCCAAAGCGGGAAAGCCTGAGGCCACACCGCCTTGTGCTGACCCTGGTAAGTTTGTTTACACACCGCCTGAGGCGGCACCTGCAGCGCCTGTGGCGGCTGCTTCAGCCCCTGCGGTCGCCGCGGCACCCGCGCCAGCTGCGGCGCCTGCTAAGAAGTAACCCATACAGCCACGCTGTTCATTGGGCCGCACCGAAAGGTGGCGGCCCTTTTTGTTGTAGCCTAGTCGGCTTATGTCATTTCCTAGTTCATCTCCAGTGTTGCCTCACCTCACCCAAGCCCAAGCTGACCTCACACGCCACATCGACGTGGTCAATGAGCACGGCGTGCGCGAGCAGGTGTCCATTCCCGCCGAACGTGCGCTGACGGTCTATGTGGATAAGCGCGAAATCGTCACCCTCATGACCTTGGGTGCGCACCCTGAGCTGCTGGTGTTGGGCTATTTACGCAACCAACGGCTGGTGAGCCATGTGGGTGAGGTCGCCTCCATCACCGTGGATTGGGATGCGGGCGAAGACGGGGCGGGGGTGGCCGCTGTCAAAACCCATCACGGTATTGCAGACCTAGGCGCACGCACCGAAAAGCGCGTGGTCACGACAGGTTGTGGGCAGGGCAGTGTGTTTGGTGATTTGATGGGCGAGATCGACACCTTGGTGTTGCCCGAGGCGAGTCTCAGCCAAGCCCGTTTGTACGCCGTGCTCAATGCCATTCGATTGCAAGAAAGCACCTACAAGTCAGCAGGCTCGGTGCATGGGTGTGCGCTGTTCAGTGGCGAGCAGATGCAAATTTTTGTGGAAGACGTGGGGCGTCACAACGCCATCGACACCATCGCGGGTTGGATGTGGATGAACGCGGTCGCGGCCAATGCCGATTCGATTTTTTACACAACCGGTCGCTTAACCAGCGAGATGGTGATCAAGTCTGCCCAAATGGGCGTGGCGGTGGTGGTGTCGCGCAGCGGTATCACGCAAATGGGCTACGACGTGGCCGCACGTTTGCACTTGTGCACCATTGGCCGCGCGACCAACAAACATTTTCTTTGCTACACATCGCCTGAGCGGTTACAACTCGATCCCGCGCTGGCCGTGGGCGGCGTGCACAAGGTGGCAGGCGTATGAAGGCCGGCGTGACGTGGTGGGCTTTGGCATGGCGCACGTTGTGGCGTGATGCCCGTGCAGGCGAGCTGCGCTTGTTGGTGGTCGCCGTGGCCTTGGGGGTCGCCGCCCTCAGCTCCGTGAGTTTTTTAGCGGACCGTTTGAATGGCGGTTTGCAGCGTGATGCCCGCCAACTTTTAGGCGGCGATGTGGTGGTGGTGAGTGATCACCCCACACCGCCAGACTTGGCGCAACGCGCTGCAAAGGCGGGTTTGCAAGGTGTGACCACCTTGACATTTCCCACCATGGCGCGTGGCGTGCCGCGAGCCGGTGGCGAAGGCAACAGCAAATTGGTGGCCCTTAAAGCGGTAGAAGCGGGTTATCCGTTGCGCGGTGAATTGCGTGTGGCAGATGACCTCACACAGGCCCAGATGACGCAGACGTCTCGCAAAACCAAACAAGTGCCCGAAAGCGGACAAGCTTGGGTAGATGCGGGGGGCTTAGAGGCTTTGGGCTTGGATGTGGGGGACGCGCTGGTGTTGGGCAACACGCGTATGCGCATTACCCAGGTGCTGGTGACCGAGCCCGATCGCGGTGCAGGTTTTATGAATTTTGCGCCGCGTGTGATGATCAACTCGGCAGACATCGACGCCACAGGTTTGATTCAACCCGCCAGTCGCGTGAGCTGGCGTTTGGCCTTGGTGGGCCCACCCGCGGCTGTGGCCGATTTTTCAGAATGGGCCGAAACCGAGAGCAAGAGGCCTGAGGTGCGCGGCGTGCGTGTGGAGTCGCTCGACGCGGGTCGCCCCGAGATGCGCCAAACTTTGGACCGCGCCAGTAAATTTTTAAACCTGGTGGCCCTGCTCGCAGCCTTGCTCAGTGCTGTGGCCGTGGCATTGGCTGCACGCGCATTTGCCGCACGCCACTTGGACGATTGCGCGATGTTGCGCGTCTTGGGTCTGAGCCAGCGCCACATCACCTTGGCTTATTGCGCAGAATTTGTGTGGGTGGGCATGTTTGCCAGTGGGCTGGGTTTGGTCATCGGTTATGGCGTGCACTTGGGGTTTGTGGCGTTGCTCGCTGGCTTGGTGGAGACCGCATTGCCTGCCCCCAGCGTGTGGCCCGTGGTGTATGGCTTGGGCACGGGCCTGACTTTGTTGCTGGCCTTTGGTTTGCCCCCTGTCTTGCAACTCGCCAGCGTGCCCGCGTTGCGCGTGATGCGCCGCGATGTGGGCGAGCTCAAAGCCACCACACTCAGCGTGTGGGCCCTGGGACTGACTGGGTTTGCTGTCTTGCTGGTGGCGGTGAGCCAAGATTTGAAACTCGGCCTGATGGTGGTGGGCGGCTTTGCGGGCGCGGTGTTGGTGTTTGCCGGCATGGCGTGGTTGGCCGTGCAGGTGTTGCGGCGCAGCGTGGTGGAGGGAGCCGCACCGCCTTGGTTGATGTTGGCGACGCGGCAAATCAGCGCCCGTCCGGTCTACGCCATGGTGCAAGTGAGTGCCTTGGCCGTCGGTTTGTTGGCGTTGGCACTGCTGGTGCTGCTGCGCACCGACTTGATCAGCAGTTGGCGCAATGCCACGCCCGCCGATGCCCCCAACCGATTTATTCTGAACATTCAGCCCTCGCAGTCTGAGCCGTTTTTACACAACCTGCGCCAAGCGGGGGTGAACCAACTCGACTGGTATCCCATGGTGCGCGGGCGCTTGGTGGCGGTCAACGAGGTCAGCGTCACACCCGACAGCTATACCGATGAACGCGCCAAACGCTTGATGGACCGCGAATTCAATGTGTCCTTCAGCGCTCAGCAGCCCGCCCACAACACCGTGGTCGGTGGCGCTTGGCAAGCCGAAGACCCGACAGGTTTGAGCATCGAAGACGGGGTGGCTAAAACTTTGAAGCTCAAACTGGGCGATCGCCTGCGCTTTGACATTGCAGGCATGTCACGCGAAGCCCGCATCACCTCGGTGCGCCGCGTGGACTGGACGTCCATGCGCGCCAATTTCTTTGTCATGTACCCCGTGAGCCAATTGACTTCAGATGCCGGCTTTGAGGTGCCCACCACCTATGTGGCCGCTTTTCGTGCGCCGCCGCGTGTGACGGGGCAAAGCTTTGACAACCAGCTCACGCGCCAATTTCCCAACATCACCAGCGTGGACATGGGCGCCACCCTGAACCAAGTGCAAAGCGTGCTCGGTCAGGTGGTGAGCGCGGTGGAATTTTTGTTTTTGTTCACGCTGGCAGCGGGCTTGGTGGTGTTGTTCGCTGCCGTGACCGCCACGCGTGAAGAGCGTGCGCGCGAATACGCCGTGTTGCGTGCCTTGGGCGCATCGAACCAATTGCTGGCGCGGGTGCAACGTGCCGAGCTCGCAGGGGTAGGCGCATTGGCTGGCTTTTTGGCGACCTCGGTGGCCATGGCCATGGGTTGGGGCTTGGCCCGCTTTGCTTTTGAGTTTGAATGGAACGCCAGCCCTTGGGTGCCTTTGTTGGGCGCCGTGGTGGGCGCACTGCTGGCCTTGGCGGCTGGGTGGTGGGGCTTGCGCGATGTGCTGCGACGGCCCGTGGTGCAGACGCTCAGGCAAGCCAGCCTTTGATGGGCATGAACTGATGCACCTCGAAGACAAACCCAGCGCAGAGACCCCGTTTGAATGGCTAGGCGGCGAGGCGCGGGTGCGGGTGTTGGTGGACCGCTTTTACGACTTGATGGACTCAGAGCCTGGCTTCGCTGAGCTGCGTTTGGCGCATGGCCCAGAGTTAAGCAACGCGCGTGAGCGCTTATTCATGTTTTTGTGTGGCTGGTTGGGCGGCCCCGACTACTACATCGAAAAGCACGGCCACCCCCGCTTGCGCATGCGCCACATGCCATTTTCAATTGGCATCCAAGAGCGCGACCAATGGGTGGCCTGCATGGACCAAGCCATGGGTGAGACGGGTGTGCCTGAAGCCTTGCGCACGCGGTTGAAAGCCAGTTTTTTCCAAACCGCAGATTGGATGCGCAACAAAAACGTTCTTTAAATTGCGCCCATCGCTGGCGCGGCCCATCTTGTCAATCGATCAGGATTTGCTGGGCCCCAGCAACACCACCAAGGCGCCGCCTCCGCCATCCGAGGGCTTGGCTTGGACAAAGGCCAACACCTCGTTTTTTTGCACCAACCAGCGCTGCACTTTGCTCTTGAGCACGGGTTCTTTGCCGGGCGAGCCCAGGCCTTTGCCATGCACCACGCGCACGCATCGCCAGCCCATGCGTTTGGCATCGCGAATGAATTGCCCCAAGGCTTCACGGGCTTCATCGCTGCGCAGGCCGTGCAGATCAAGCTGGCCTTGCATGGCCCATTCCCCTTTGCGGAGCTTGCGCGTCACGTCGGTGCCAATGCCAGGGCGTCGAAAGCTCAGTTGATCGTCCACATCAAGCAGGGTGCTCACATCAAACTCGTCACTCATGCTCTCGCTCAGGGCGGCTTGATCGTCGAGGTCTTGTTGCAAGGGGCGCGCCGCTGGCCGGGGTGGCGCGATGAACACACGGTCTTTGGCGGCAATTGGTTTGACGTTGCCAATGGTGCTGGTGAATAAATTGCGTTCCGCGGCGGCGCGTCTTTCAGCTTCTCGGCGGGCCGCTTCAGCGGCTGCGGCGGCCAATGCGTCGTCGTTGACTTGCTTGCGAATGGCGCCCAAGTCTTGCAAGGACTTGGCCTTCACAGCAGCCCCTCTTCGGCCATGGACAAATACTTGCCCTGTGCCACGATGATGTGGTCGCGCACGCTCACGTCAATCAAGGCCAGTGTTTCTTGCAGGCTACGGGTGAGTTTCATGTCGGCTTGTGAAGGTTTGATTGACCCGCTCGGGTGGTTGTGCGCCAGCACCACGCCGTCGGCGCCCAAGATCAGGGCCGTCTTGGCCACTTCCCGTGGGTACACCATGGTTTGCGACAGCGAGCCACGAAACATGGGCTGGTAAGACAGCAGTTTGTTGTGCGTATCGAGAAACAAAACGGCAAAGACCTCGTGTTTGAGTTGAGCGAGTTCGAGTTGCAGGTATTGTTTCACTGCATTGGGTGAATTCATCACTGAAGTTTCGGTTAATTCTTGGGTCAATGCCCGACGGGCCATCTCGAGCACAGCCACCAGCTGCGAACGCTTGGCGTCGCCGCCCATGCCCTTGCAGGTTTTGAGCTCGGCGGCGCTGGCGTGGATCAGGCCTGCAAAGCCCTTGAAGCGTGCCAGTAGCTCCTGCGCCATTTCGAACACGCTTTTGCCTTTGATGCCCGTGCGCAAAAACAAGGCCAGCAGCTCGGTGTCGGTCAGGGCAGCAGCCCCGTGTTTGAGGAGTTTTTCGCGCGGACGCATGTCGGTGGGGAGCTGCGCAATCGTCATGGGTTGGGGTATGGGGTCCATCGCAAGAGCTTTCTACAATAAGGTGTTCTATCCAGAGAATTCCATGACTGCATCCAACGCGCACCCTACCATTGGCCCCGATTCTTTTTTGACGCTGCACTATCGGCTTTCGGGACCGCAGGGTGATGTGATCAACACGTTCAACGACAAACCCGCCACCTTGTCGCTGGGTTCAGGCGAGCTGTCGCCCGCACTTGAGCAGCATTTGTTGGGCCTGGCCGAAGGCACGCACACCACGTTTGAACTGGCGGCGGGCTTGGCCTTTGGCGCGCGCAACCCCGACATGCAGCAATGGGTGAGCAAGAGCTTGCTCAAAGAATTCGGCGACCCCCATGAGCAATACAGCGTGGGCGATGTGGTGCAGTTTCCTGCGCCCACGGGTCAAGGCTCTTTTGCAGGTGCGGTGCAGCAAGTCAGTGATGACCAAGTGCTGTTTGACTTCAACCATCCCCTAGCCAACCAACCTGTGACGTTTGAAGTGCGCGTCATTGGCATTTTGTAAACCACTATGAATAACAGCCTGAAAGAAATTGTCCTTGCCGAGCCACGTGGGTTTTGTGCGGGTGTAGATCGCGCCATTGACATCGTCGACCGCGCCTTAGAGAAGTTCGGTTCGCCCGTGTATGTGCGGCATGAAATCGTGCACAACACCTATGTGGTGGAAGATCTCAAAAGCCGAGGCGCCATCTTTATTGAAGACTTGGCCGATGTGCCTGAGGGCGCCACCTTGGTGTTCAGCGCCCATGGCGTGCCCAAGTCGGTGGAGGAAGAAGCGGCACGACGCGGCTTCACCGTGTTTGACGCCACCTGCCCCTTGGTGACCAAGGTGCACGTCGAAGTGGCCAAGCTTCACAAAGAAGGGTTTGAGTTCATCATGATTGGCCACAAAGGCCATCCCGAAGTCGAAGGCACGATGGGCCAGTTGCTCGATGGCATTTATTTGGTTGAAGATGAGTCGGATGTGGCTAAAGTCATGCCTAAGCAAACCGAGCGCTTGGCCGTGGTCACGCAAACCACCCTCAGTGTGGACGACGCTGCGACCATCACCGAAGCGGTAGTGGCCCGTTTCCCTCAAATTCGCAAGCCCAAAATGCAAGACATTTGCTACGCCACCCAAAACCGCCAAGACGCGGTGAAGGTGTTGAGCAACGAGGTCGAGTTGGTCATCGTGGTGGGCAGCCCCACCAGCTCCAACAGCAACCGCTTGCGCGATGTGGCGCAGCGTTCTAGCGCGCAAAGCTATATGGTTGACAGCGCCGAGGAGCTCAAAGAAGAGTGGTTTGTTGGCGTGACCTGCGTGGGCCTGACCGCGGGTGCTTCCGCGCCCGACATCTTGGTGAAACAAGTCATTGCCCGCATGCGCGCCATGGGCGCTGTTTCGGTGCGCACCCTCGATGGGGTGGAAGAAACTATCAAATTCCCTCTGCCCAAAGGGCTGAAGTAACTGGACCAAAAAGCAAATGATTGACATCAACCAACTGCGCCGTGACCTGCCCAGCGTCATTGCCAAGCTCGAAACCCGCAAGCAACCCCAAACATTTTTGAATGTGGAGGCTTACCAAGCTTTAGAGGCCGAGCGCAAAACTTTGCAAACCCGCACCGAAGAGTTGCAAGCCAGCCGCAATGCCTTGTCAAAACAAATTGGCATGCTCAAAGCCAAAGGCGAGAGCGCAGACAGTGTGATGGCACAAGTGGCCGACATCAAAACCGAACTCGATGCCTCCGCTGTGCGCTTGGATGCGCTGCAGCCTGAGTTGCAATCGCTGCTGCTGGCTGTTCCTAACTTGCCGCACGACAGCGTGCCCAAGGGCGAAGACGAACACGGCAACGTGGTGTTGCGCCGCTGGAGCCCTACGGGCACCGAGCCGGCCCCTTTGGGTTTCGAGCCCAAAGACCATGTGGACTTGGGCGAGCCCTTGGGCCTCGACTTTGAAATGGGCGTCAAGCTCTCGGGTTCACGCTTCACCGTGATGAAGGGCCAAATTGCCCGCATGCATCGTGCGCTTGCGCAGTTCATGCTCGATGTGCAAACCCAAGAGCACGGCTACACCGAGTGCTACACGCCCTACATGGTCCAAGCCAAGGCTCTGCAAGGCACCGGCCAGTTGCCCAAGTTCGAGCAAGACCTCTTCCATGTCACCTCGGGTGATGGCGATGCCGCGGGCAACAAGTGGTACCTGATCCCCACCTCGGAAGTGACGCTGACCAACTTCGTGGCCGACACCATCGTGCCCGTCGACCAGTTGCCCATCAAGCTCACGGCCCACAGCCCTTGCTTCCGCTCGGAAGCGGGCAGCGCCGGCCGCGACACGCGCGGCATGATCCGCCAGCACCAGTTTGACAAGGTCGAGATGGTGCAGATCACCACGCCTGAGCAAAGCTACGCCGCGCTCGACGACATGGTGGGCCACGCCGAAGCCGTGCTGCAAAAGCTGGAGCTGCCTTACCGGGTGATGTCGCTGTGCACCGGCGACATGGGTTTTGGCGCCACCAAAACCTTTGACTTGGAGGTGTGGTTGCCTGCGCAGAACACCTACCGCGAGATCAGTTCGGTGTCCAACTGCGAAGCCTTCCAGGCGCGCCGCATGCAAGCGCGTTTCAAGAACGCGCAAGGCAAGAACGAGCTGGTGCACACCCTGAACGGCTCGGGTCTGGCCGTGGGCCGCGCCATGGTGGCTGTGCTCGAGAACCACCAGCAAGCCGATGGCTCGATCCGGGTGCCTGTGGCGCTGCGCCCCTATCTGGGTGGCCTCGAAGTGCTCAAGCCCTGAAAAACTTGCTACAATCGCGTTCTACGCTGTAGACCACGGCGACACCAGATTCGGAGAGGTGGCAGAGTGGTCGAATGTACCTGACTCGAAATCAGGCGTACCGCAAGGTACCGTGGGTTCGAATCCCACCCTCTCCGCCAAAGCAAAGAAGCCTTTTAAGTCTTGCACTTAAAAGGCTTTTTTCATGCGGGCTTTGCGTGAATGCCCATGTGCCAAGTCACTCGGCCACGCCGGGCGTCAGCTGCACACAGTTGCGCCCTCGCGCCTTGGCACGATAGAGCGCCGCATCCGCGCGGGCCAGCCAGCCATTGAGGGTCAGCTCGGTGGGGTCGAACGGCGCCACGCCAATGCTCACGCTGAAGTGCAAGGGCTGGCCATCCACTTGAAACGGGCTGTTGGCAAAGGCCAGCCTGATGCGCTCTGCCAATGCCATCGACTGCTCGGCGGTGATGTTGGGCAGCAGCACGGCGAATTCTTCGCCGCCCAAGCGCGCCACCAAATCGACCTTGCGAACCTGCTGCAGCACCGTTTGCGCAAAGCTGACCAGCACCGCATCGCCCGTGACGTGTCCATGGGTGTCGTTGATGCCTTTGAAGTGGTCCAGGTCCATCATCAACAGCGACAGCTCCGTGCGGTAGCGCAGCGCGCGTTGCATCTCGGCTTCGGCCACTTCGGTGAACGCGCGCCGGCTGGCCACGCCGGTCAGGGCGTCGGTGCGGGCGGTTTGTTCGGCGGCTTCTTTTTGTGCGCGCAGCTCTTGTGTGGCTTGGGCGATCTGGCGCTGCAGGTCCTCTTGTGTCACGGCAATGCGGGCGATCATCGCGTTGATGCCGATGGCCAGTGGGCGCAAGATGCCGCTGGCCGCGACGTCGGCGCGCGCGTCGAGTTGACCCGTGCGCACCCGTTCAACCACCCGGTTGATCCGACCGATCTCCGAGGTCACCATCGAAGAGATCAAGGTGGCCAGCAAGCCGGCCAGCACCAGGCTGCCCACAGCCGTCACCAGGGTCCACATGACCAACTCGTGCTGCTGCTCGGCCATGCTCTGCAGTGACATCTCCAGCACGACGTAGCCGATCAGGCGGTCGACGCTGGCGGGGTTGGGGTTGACCGGTGCATAGGGGTCGTCCACAGGCGGCGCGCTGGGGTGCAGGGGTTGAATCACCAGCAGGTGCTCGCCCAAGCGCACACGAGCGGCGCGGTCCAGACGAGGCAATGAGCCCTTGATCTGCCCGGCTGTGGCCTTGACCTGGCCTTGCGCACTGTAGATGGCCTGTCTCTT
>JAVLFR010000008.1:0-17819 GCA_046052785.1 Limnohabitans sp.
TGCCAAAAAATAAACAAATAACACGGCCCCATGACGAACGCCACGCTTTGCCAACCGAGCCAAACATGGAGAACCATCAAGCTGCCCCCTAGCAAACTGAATACCCCCCCAATGGCCACGGTGCGCACCACACCAAACCGAAGCAACAGACGACGGCACACCACCGTGCTGAGCAAATAGGTGAAGGCCATCGAGAACAACAGCAGGCCGTACTGCCAACGCGCCAAACCCAGCAAGTCGATGAAGACAAACGAGGACGATGCCAAAAAAGTGAAAACACCCCCGTACGAGCCAATCGACACGCACGAAAAAGCCACAAAGGTGGGGTGGCGCACGATGTCCCACCATGTGTTGGCCAAGACCTTGGCATGCAGCGCATGTGGATTTTTACGGTGCAGCGTTTCTTTGAATTTCCACGCTACGAAGCCCAAGGTGATTGCTCCAAATCCCATCACCAAACTCAGCGCGGCATGCCAACTCCACACATCAGTCAGCCAACCTCCCAAGGGGGCGCTGGCGCAAGCCAGGAGGCCTAAACCTGTCAAGGCCTTGGACATCACGCCCGCTCCTGTCTCGGGGGTGTAGAGGTCGCGCACAATGGCCCGCGCGCACATCACCACCGCACCCATGGCGGCCCCTTGTAGGGCTCGCCACACAATGAGCTCTTGCATGCTGCTGGCTAACACGCAGCCCAAGCCTGCCAGGGTAAAGGTGGCTAGGCCACATAACAAAATAGGACGGCGCCCCCAACGGTCCGACAGCGGCCCCCAGATGAGTTGTGAGATGCCAAAGGCCAACAGCAAAGCGCTGAGTGTGAGCTGCACTTGCGAGAGCTCTGCGCCAAATTCAGTTTTGATCGCTGGCAGGGCAGGCAAATACAAATCGGTGGCCACCGGCTGTATGCCCAGCAGCATCGACAACAACACAATGATGAGCGTGGGTGACATCAACGGCCGCGCAAAAACAGCGCGTCGAGCTCACGCATCGACAGTTGTCGCCAAGTGGGGCGGCCATGGTTGCATTGGTCTGAGCGTTCGGTCACTTCCATTTGGCGCAATAAAGCGTTCATCTCATCCACCGTGAGCTTTCGATTGGCGCGCACAGCACCGTGGCAGGCCATGGTGGCCAGCAATTCGTTGCGGGCGCGTTGCACCACGGTGCTGGCCTCATGTTGACTCAACTCGGCCAACACACTGCGCGCCAAGGCTACCGCATCACCCTGCGCCAAGGTGCTGGGCACAGCCCGTACTGCCAAGGTTTTGCTCGTCAGCGTCGAGATGTCCAAACCCAAGGCTTGCAATGCATCGGTACAGGCTTCGGCCGTCGCCACCTCTTGCGCGGTGGCAGCAAAGGTGGCGGGGATCAGCAGCGGCTGGCTACTGATGCGTTGCACCTCTATTTGTGCTTTGAGCTGTTCGTACACGATGCGCTCGTGCGCGGCATGCATGTCGACCAACACCAAGCCGTGGGCGTTTTCGGCCAAGATATAGACGCCATGCAATTGCGCCACCGCTTTGCCTAAAGGCCAGGTTTCGGGCGCCGCATCTTGCAGCGTAGGCGAGTTGGCCGCACTGAAAGCGCTGGGCGCAAAGCTTTGTGCACCTTGTTCTTCAGCGGGCAGAGCCGAGCGTGGTGTCGATTGCCACAGGGCACCCACATCCGTCACACGCGTGCCAGCCAAGGGCATGGGCGCTTGTTGCCAATTGGCGTTGGGCCCACTAGGTGATGTCGCTGCACCCCAAGCCGTTGTGCTGCTGGCAGCGCTACCTGCGCCCAAAGTGCCTGCCATCGGCAGTTCGTGGTTTTGCAGTGCGTTGGCCATGAGCATGTTGGCGCGTGGCACTGCCAAGGCATTTTCAACCGCGTGACGGACAGCTTGATGCACCTCGCGGCCATCTCGAAAACGCACTTCAATTTTGGTGGGATGCACATTCACGTCGACGCGTGTGGGCTCAATGTCCACATAGAGCGCATAGATGGGTTGGCGGTGGCCGTGCAGCACATCTTCATACGCGCTGCGGGCCGCGTGGGTGATGACTTTGTCACGCACATAGCGGCCATTCACATACGCAAACTGATGGTCGGCGCGCGAGCGTGCGGCGTCTGGAATGCCCGCACGGCCCATCACCGTGACGTTGCCCGATTGGTGGTGCACTGCCACCGAGTTGTTCAAGAAGTCATCGCCCAACACGTCAGCCAAGCGGCGGTCGAGGGCGCGTTGGCGTTGCATGTTCAAGTCCTCGCCCGATGTGGCGTCAAACAGTTGCGCGCGCCATTGCTCGACCAACTTGCCCTCGTGCCAAATGGCAAAACCCACTTCTGGGCGTGTGAGGGCATGCCGGCGCACGGCTTCCACGCAGTGGGCCAACTCGGTGTGGTCAGTTTTTAAAAACTTGCGCCGCGCAGGCGTGCTGTAGAACAACTCTTTGACTTCGACCGTTGTGCCTTGGGCGCGGGCTGCAGGTTGCAGCTCACCACTGCGGCCATCGAGCCGCATGGCGGTGTCTTGCGCGGGGGTGCGAGACAGCACCGACAATTCGGACACCGAGTGAATAGCAGCCAAGGCTTCACCTCGAAAGCCCATGGTGCCCACGGATTCAAGCTCGCTCAGACTGTTGATTTTGCTGGTGGCATGGCGCTTCAAGGCGACGGGGAGCTCACTGGCGGGAATGCCCACACCATTGTCTTCCACGCTGATCAGGCGCACGCCACCCGCCAGCAAACGCAGGGTGATTTGCGTGGCGCCTGCGTCGAGTGCGTTATCCACCAACTCGCGCACCACGGAGGCTGGGCGCTCCACCACCTCGCCAGCGGCGATTTGGCTGATCAGTTCGTCTGGGAGTTCGCGAATGGCGCGTGGGGGTTGGGTAGCAGGGTGCACGCAGCCATTTTAGGGGCAGGGATAATAGGGCTTATGGAACTCATTACTTTCTTGATCGACTTCATCCTTCACGTAGACCGCTATTTGGAAGCCTTTGTGCAAGCCAATGGCACATGGGTCTATGCCTTGTTGTTTCTGATCATCTTTGTGGAGACGGGTTTGGTGGTCATGCCCTTCTTGCCGGGCGACTCGCTCTTGTTTGTGGTGGGGGCCATGTGTGGTGTGGGTTTGATGGATTACGGCTTGTCTGTGTCCTTGTTGTTTATCGCCGCAGTAACAGGTAACCAAACCAATTACATGATTGGCCGTTTTTTTGGGCCTCGGGTGTTTGGTTGGGAAGACTCGAGGTTTTTTAACCGCCGCGCGTTTGACCAAGCCCACGCGTTTTACGAGCGCTATGGTGGCGTGACCTTGATTGCCGCTCGCTTCATGCCCTTTGTGCGCACTTTTGCGCCGTTTGTGGCGGGCGTGGCACAGATGACGCGTCGCAAGTTCACTTTTTATGACATCACAGGTGGCGCCTTATGGGTGGGTGGCATCATCACGGTGGGCTATTTTTTTGGAAACTTTCCTTGGGTCAAAGCCAATTTAGACAAAATCATCTGGGCGATGATTTTTATTCCAGGGGCTTTGGCGCTGTATGGTTCTTGGAAGGCTTCACGCGCGTCCAAGTCTTCTCCAGATTAGGGCTTAGCAAAGGCAATAACGTTTTTTTCCAGCGACAGGCTTGGCCGTGCATGACTGGGCTTGGAGATCCTGTTTGGGCTTCAGGTGTTGCGCGCGCGCGCCAAGGGCGGATTGCGTAAAAAGTACCGCTCAATGCTTTTCATCAACGCATCCGCGAGTTCGTTTTGGTAGCTGTCGCTGATGAGGCGTGCCTCTTCATCGGGGTTGCTGATGAAAGCGGTTTCTACCAGCACGCTGGGTATGTCAGGCGCTTTGAGCACCGCAAAGCCCGCTTGCTCCACGCGCGCTTTGTGCAGTTTGCCGATGCGGCGAATTTGTCCCAACATTTCACTGCCGATTTTCAAACTGTCGTTGATTTGGGCGGTGGTGCTCATGTCGAGTAAGGCGCGTTGCACCGCTGCATCTTGGGTTTTGATGTTGAGTCCACCCACCAAGTCAGCGCGGTTTTCTTGCTTGGCCATCCAACGCGCTTGGGCGCTTGACGCCGCACCTTGGCTGAGTGCAAATACGCTGGCACCGCGCGCATCGGGTGTCATAAAGGCATCGGCATGGATGCTGATAAATAAATCGGCTTGCACACGGCGCGCTTTTTCCACCCGTTGGTTCAGTGGGACAAAGAAGTCGGCATCCCGTGTGAGATAGGCTCGCATTGGTAAGTTGCCGTGTTGGGTTTTGAGGGTGGTGGCGTTGATGCGATCGCGCATGCGGCGGGCGATTTGCAACACCACGTCTTTTTCTTTGGTGCCGCGTGGACCAATCGCGCCTGGATCTTCGCCACCGTGGCCTGGGTCGAGCGCCACCATGATGTAACGCTCACTTTCTTGTGTGGGATTCACCGAATTGGCCGTCGTGATGGGCGCTGACGCGGGGGCCTCTATCAGTAAAGGGGGGTCGGTGGGGCGATGCGGGCTGGCCGTTAAATCGCCCACGGGGTCGGCATGCGTGCCCAGACGCGAGGCCGGTGGCGGCAGGGGCGTGGCGGTCATGGACGGTGCGTTGGCGCGACTGCCGCCTTTGAGTTTGTCCACGATCAAGGCCTCGAGCGGGTCGGCCACTTCGGAAGGGTAGAGGTCGAGCACCAAGCGGTGTTGGTATTGGGTATTGCCAGTTTTCACCGGCATCAAATTAAAGACCTGGGGTTTGACCATTTGGCGCAAGTCCAGCACCAAGCGCACGGTTTTGTTGGCAAATTGACCGACCCGCACACCTGTGATGTAGGGGTCGTCCGAGCGCACTTTGCCCACCAGTTCTTTGAGTGCGGGGTTGAGCTCAATGCCTTCAATGTCCACCGCCAAGCGCGGCGGGTTGGCCACGAAGATGGGCACAGTTTTGAGCGCGGTGTCGCTCTCAATCGTCACGCGGGTGTAGGCCGCGGCAGGCCACACCCGCACCGCCACGATGCTGGCGCCCCAAACAATGTCGGCACGGCCCAACAGCAAGGCCAGTGCGCCACCTTGAAGCAAGCTGCGACGCTGAATGCCGCGACTATCGTCATGCTTGCGGTGATCAGCTTGATCGTGTTCGAGCTGCGTCATGCCAGCAACTCCTGCCCGCGTGGGGTGAGGGCCTTGAGGGTGACCAAGCGTTGCGCGTCGTCATCGACGACGAGCGCGAGTTCTAGATCGGGTGTGGGCATCACGCCCGCGGCGTTTTGCGACCATTCGCACAGCTTCAGCCCTGAACTGGCAAAAATGTCACGAAAACCAGCGTCTTCCCACTCGCGGGGGTCGCTGAAGCGGTAAAAGTCAAAGTGCCACACCTCACCCGCACCTACGCTGTAGGGTTCGACCACGGCATAGGTGGGGCTTTTGATGTTGCCTTGGACACCCAGCGCGCGCAATAGATGTCGCACAAACGTGGTTTTGCCAGCGCCCAAATCGCCATTCAACGCGATGCATGCGTTCAAGTCAGCGCGCGTCAATACCGCAGCCAACTGCGTGGCAAAGGCGGCGGTGGCGGCTTCATCGGGCCAGACAAGAGTTTTTACAATCACGACATTCATCAAGGCGAAACATTCAAAGGTGTCCGTTGTCTACCCACTTCCCATTGTTGCTCAAGCAAATTCAGGCCCTCGGGCAAACGCTGGGATTTTCTCAAATTGCGGTGGCCCCTTTGGATTTGTCTTCGGCCGAGCCGCATTTGCAATATTGGTTGGCACAAAACTTCCACGGCAGCATGGACTATATGGCCCGCCACGGCATGACGCGCGCGCGGCCTGCCGAGCTGGTGCCTGGCACCTTGAGTGTGCTGACCGCCCGCATGAACTACTTACCGCGGGATACCCGCGAAGGCTGGCAAGACATTGAGTGGCAACGTTTACGCAACCCCGCTGAGGCGGTGGTGTCGGTCTACGCCAGAGGACGCGATTACCACAAGGTCTTGCGCAAACGTCTTGACACACTGGCTCAGCAAATTGATGTCTTGCTGGATAACACTTTCAAGCCCAACGGGTTTAAGTATCGAGCTTTCACCGATTCAGCCCCTGTGATGGAGGCCGAACTCGCCACGCGCAGCGGCCAAGGCTGGCGGGGCAAGCACAGTTTGGTGTTGAACCGCGAAGCGGGGTCGATGTTTTTCTTAGGTGAGATTTTTTTAAATGTGGCTTTGCCTGCGTCTGAGCCCATCAGCGCCCATTGCGGCGAATGCACGGCTTGCATCGATGTGTGCCCCACTCAGGCGATTCTTCAGCCGGGCTTGGTAGATGCGCGCCGCTGCATTTCGTATTTGACGATTGAGCACGACGGGGCCATTGACGAAGCGCTGCGCCCTTTGATGGGTAACCACATTTATGGCTGCGACGATTGCCAGCTGACCTGCCCTTGGAACAAGTTTGCCCAAACCTCCAACTTATCTGACTTTGATGTGCGTGAGGGGCTGGTGGGGCAAAACATGGCGCGCTTGTTGGCTTGGTCTGAAGCAGAGTTTTTGCGCTACACCGAGGGCAGCCCCATTCGCCGCATAGGCCATGTGCGCTGGTTGCGTAACTTGGCGGTGGCGGCTGGCAATGCCTTGCATCATTCGGACGATGTGGCTTTGCGTGAAGCGCTTCAGACTCACCTCATGCATCCCAGCGAGGTGGTGCGTGAGCACGTGCAATGGGCTTTGGCGCCAAGGCCTTGATAGTTTGCTTGTTGAGCAGCAGTCTCAAAACTGAGGTCATTTGCTATTGCCAACGCCATATAGGCTTTAACTTAAGCCTACGAACCTCCTCGACATGCGGTTTGAATCATTCATTTATTGATGTGAGTCAAGCAAGTGGACCTTTTGAATGGTGGATCGAGATTTTTTATTTTTTAGGACGCACACTCAAAACCTAACAACTGAAGTGCCACATCATGCTGAAAAGATTCGTCTTGTTTTTAGGGGTATTGACCTCAATGAATCTTGCTTTTTCAGCCACACCTCAGGAGTTGTTAAAAGCTTATGAAGCTGAGGCTTCCAAGGGGATGCCCACGCGTGGCGAGCAGTTTTTCACTAACAAACATGGCAAAGAGTGGCGTTGCGCCTCTTGTCATGATTTGCCTCCCACGCATGACTCAAAACACATAGTGACTGGCAAGCTTATCAAGCCCCTATCGCCCAATAGCAACCCTGATCGATTTAGCGACCACGCCAAAGTTGAAAAATGGTTCAAGCGCAACTGTCATGACGTGCTCGGTCGCGAGTGTGATGCCCAAGAAAAAGCGGATGTACTTGCTTGGTTGATGACAGTTAAATGAGGTCTTTATGAAAACTAACTTTACGCTTTGCCTGGCATTTTTGATGGCGATGCCAGTTCACGCTGCCAAATTTGGGATGCCATTTGATGCGCCCAAGTCCTATGAAAGTGAGTGTGCGAGTTGCCACATCGCCTATCCACCTGCTTTGATGGCACAAAAGAATTGGCAAAACATCATGTCAGGGCTCGATAAGCACTTTGGAACAGATGCGAGCATTGACGCAAATGCACAAAGTGAAATTACGCAATGGCTAGTGAAGAATGCAGCTGTCAGACAAAAATATTCAGCATTGGCACCAGGCAATCGAATCACGAAAAGTGCTTGGTTTATTCGTGAGCATGATGAAGTCAGGGCTGATGTTTGGAAAAGAGAGGGAGTTAAGAGTGCGGCCAATTGCTTAGCCTGTCATGCTGATGCATCACCAGGTGGCTTTAGTGAAAACAATATTCGGATACCTGCCAAATGAAAATGGTTAAACAAAAAAAATCAGTTCTGGTTTGGGACATGCCCGTCAGAGTTTTTCATTGGCTCTTGGTCATTTCTTTTGCGGGTGCTTGGCTTACCTCTGAAAGTGAAGCGCAACAAATGATTCACTATGCGTTTGGCTACACCGCCTGCGGCTTAGTTTTGTTTCGAATCTTTTGGGGAGTTGTGGGCACCAGGTATGCACGCTTTGCTCAGTTTATAAAAGGTCCTCAAAAAACAATACATCACATCAAGTCGCTCATGACCGGTCATCATGATTGCGAACTTGGGCACAATCCTGCTGGCGCTTGGGTGATGATTTTTTTAATGGTGTTAATTCTCCTGACGGGTCTGACTGGGTATGGGCGTGTTCAAGAATTTTTCGGCGATCTGATGGGGGAAGCCCATGATGCGATTGCCAGCCTTGCGATGGCTGTGGTCGTTGTGCACATAGCAGCCGCAATTGGCATGAGTTATTTGCAAAAAGAAAATTTAATCAAGTCGATGTTCACCGGTACGAAGCAGGGCTCTATGGATCAAGCCATCCGCTATCCTGTGTATGCAGTTGGTATTGTTTTAGCCCTTGGATGGTTGTATTTCTTTTATTTGATAGTCACCGGCGCTTTGCCAGTATTGACGCAATGACTAATTGGGATTTGATCGTTATGAAAATCCCTAACGCAATCTCCATCTTCTTGGCTTTTGCTTTTTGTGAACTTGCTTTTGCTGAAGAAAAAATCACCAATGGCGCCCACATCTATAAAGAAGTTTGCTCAGCTTGCCATACTGGGGCCGTTGCTAATGCGCCAAAGCTGGGGGACCCTAAAGCTTGGCAAAAACTAATCAGCGAGGGGCAGGTCATTGTTACTGCTCACGGGTATGTAGGCGTCAGAGCGATGCCGCCCAAAGGTGGTCAGTCCGATTTGACTTTGCAAGGTTTTTCAGATGCTTTGATCTTCATGGTTGGCGAGTCTGGTGGAAACTGGAAAACGCCAGACAAAAGGATGATGGATGACATTGAGTTTGAAATCATCAAACGGCAAAAAAGCATGACAAATTAGTACGCATGAGGCGGCATTTAATTTTGTCACCCCAGTTAACATCCATTTATGGCTTTTTTCACACGTTTGCTGTTCACGCTGCTCGGCCTGGCATTCGCCCTCTTGTTCACTGTGGGCGTTTTGTGTTGGTTGGTCTTGTATGTCGCATTTGCCGCTGTGCGTTGGTTGCTGACGGGGCAAAAGCCACAAGTGTTGTTGATGTGGCAGCAAATTCAAGCTTTTCGCAAAAGCATGCAGTCTGGTCAGGGCGCCCGTTGGTCTGGGGGCTCCGGTACAAGTGAGGGCCCCTGGCCCGAAGAGCAAGCGCATGCAAAGCGAACGAGCGCCAAGTCCGAAGTGATTGAGGACGTGGTGGTGCGTGAAATCCAAGAAAAGCGTCATCTGACCAAAGACTGATGGTCTTTCGTTTGATCGTTGAGGTGTGACTGAACTGCCGCGCGTTCGATGTGACCCACCCCCTGGTTTTACGGCAAACCCCTGCCTTTGCAAGTAAGTTAGAAGAAAAAACGTGACGCCATCATGGCCGATAAATGATTAGAAGGGTTTATTTTGCTAGGCGACTGGGGGTCACGGCCGTCCATTTACTCAGCAATAGCTTCTTAGGGTTAAGGGGATTCATCATGATTTGGCCACTTTTTGTCAGCTTATTGAATGAGTGTCTTTTAAGCATTTTCTGAGATATGACACCACAGGCACCGTCTAATTGACCAGGCATAAACTCATTAGAATTTGACTTATTTGTGAAGGCAGATTTTCATGACCCCTGTAAAAAAAATTATCGATCAGAAATCGAACACTATTTTTTCTGTGCGTTCGTCTGACCCCGTCGACAGTGCTCTGAAAATTATGCGAGATTTTCGCGTCAGAGCCGTCTTGGTCATAGATGACAACGAATTAAAGGGGATCGTTTCACAGGGTGATTGCGCCATTAAAGTGTTGTTGCCCCATCACAATCCCACGCAGGTGCTTGTCTCCAAAGTCATGACACCCAATCCTCTGACGGTGACGCTTGCAAACTCATTAGAGGAGTGCATGGCGATCATGGTGCACAAGCACATCAGACACTTGCCAGTCCTCGAAGCCAATAAGGTGGTTGGCGTTATTTCTGTTGGTGACCTCGTCAAAAACATCATTGAACTTCAAGGCAACCAAATCAAGTTTCTTGAAACTTATATCAAGGGCCATGGCGTCTGAAAGCCTGCCTGACAGGGATGCTCTTTGGGCTTTGGGCGTTTTATCGTTGCCTAGCCGCTTTTATTTCTTGGCCTAATTCAATCACCGCCAGCGCATAGTAGCTACTCCAGTTGTAACGGGTGACGACATAAAAGTTATCTGTGCCCGCCACATAGCTGGGCGGGGCATCGCCGTTGAACAGCTCAATCAAAGCCAGAGGTCCGTTGTGCTTTTGAGCTTGCTCATCCAGCACCGCGCCTTTGGCCATGAAGTTGCTCACGCTGAACGAGGGCAAGATATCGGGTGCCAACAGCGTGGGTTTGTCTAGGCGTGCTTCGTCAAAGGCTACGGGGTAGTGCGTGGGCATATCGGTTTGCCAGCCAAAGGCTTTGAAGTAATTGGCTACCGAGCCAATGGCGTCCACAGGGTTGTGGCGCAGGTCAATGCGTCCATCGCCATCAAAGTCCACAGCAAACTTGGTGGTGCTCGAGGGCATGAACTGCGGCCAGCCCATGGCACCCGCAAAACTGCCTTTGGCGCTGGTATCGCCTTGGCTATGGGCCTGTACCAAAAAGTGCCCCAATTCAGATTTGAAAAATGCTTGACGCTCGGCTGCCCGAGGGTGGGCAGACGGAAAGTTGAGTGTCAAGGTCGTCAAGGCATCGAGCACGCGGAAGTTGCCCATGTGTTGGCCATAGAAGGTTTCCACACCGATGATGCCCACAATCATTTCGGCTGGTACGCCGTAGAGTTGCTCGGCGCGGTTGAGCGCATCTTGGTGGGCTTGCCAAAAAGCACTGCCCGCCGCAATGCGGCGAGGTTCAATGAAGCGTTCGCGGTAAGCGCGCCAGTTTTTGGCGGTAGGCACGGCAGGGGGCAATACCAACTTGGGCACGCTTTTTAAATAATGTGCCTTGCTGAGTTGTTCACGCGTCCATGCTTTCGGTAAATCAAATTGCTTGGCCAAGTCATCGGCCAAGGCGATCACTTCTGGCTTTTTGCCAAAGGCCTGACCTTTGGCAGAAGAAACGGCTGTGTGTTTGTGCGCGCGCTGTTGCGGCTTGGCAAATACGGCGCCAGACAAAAGCGGCACAAGCAACAGCACACAGAGCATGTGGCGTGATGTGATGCCTTGGATGAAGGCTGTAAAAAAGAAGGGGTTAGGTGTTTTCACGCCGTGTATGCAAGGGAAAAAGCAGGGTCTCCATGTTAAGCTGACTTGCAGGATATTGAGGCGGACACGATGAGTAAAACAGGCTATTACACGCACGCCATGTGCATGAAGCACGAGATGGGCGCGGGGCATCCCGAGTGCCCCGAAAGGCTGAGCGCCATTCAAGACCGCTTGCTCATCAGCGGTGTCGATTTAGGTCTCTCACCCAGGGAGGCGCCTGAGGCGCCTTTGGCAGATATCGAGTTAGCCCACGACCGCATGTACATTGCGTCACTGCGTGGTTTGTCAGACCAACTGGTGGAAGATATGGCGGCTGGCGGCCCAACTTATGGTCACTTGGATTCGGACACCCACATCAACCGCTTCACTTGGAAAGCTGCGCTGGCCTCTGCCGGTGCCGCTGTGGCTGCCACAGATGCCGTGATCGCAGGCGAATTGACCAACGCGTTTTGTGCCATTCGCCCCCCTGGTCACCATGCCTCACGCAACAAAGCGAGTGGTTTTTGCTTTTTCAACAATGTGGCGATTGCTGCCAAGTATGCCCTCGAGCGTCACGGCTTAAAGCGCGTGGCGGTGGTGGACTTTGATGTGCATCACGGCAACGGTACCGAAGATATTTTGAGCGGCGACAACCGCGTGTTGATGGTGAGCTTTTTTCAGCACCCGTTTTATCCACATAGCGGCACCGAGCACCCTGCCGCCAATATGCTCAATATGCCAGTGCCCGCCTACACCAAGGGCATGGAGGTGCGCGAGCTGATTGAAACGCATTGGGTGCCGCGCCTAGAAGAATTCAAGCCCGAGATGATTTTCATCAGCGCTGGCTTTGATGCCCACCGAGAGGACGACATGGGTCAAATGGGTTTGGTCGAGCAAGACTATGCGTGGATCACCCATCGCTTGCGCGACATCGCCGCTCGCCATGCCCAGGGTCGTATCGTGTCTTGTTTAGAGGGCGGCTATGACCTCAGCGCTTTGGGTCGCAGCGTAGAAGCTCACTTGCGCGTGTTGGCTGATCTTTAAACCATGAATGAATTACTCACCGTTTGGAAGGACTTACAAAGTCCGGTGATTGCCTTAGAGCTGGCAGGCGTGGCGCTGTGTTTGGCTATGTCATGGCTGATCAGTTGGGCCTTGGGGCGGAGACGGACTTCGACTGAATCGATTTTATTTGGCCGCCGCTTGATGGACGGGGTGCTGTTTCCCACCGTGGCCTTGGTCTTGACGTATGCCATGAAGCTGTTGTTGCTGAAAGTGCAACACATGCCCGTGCCCGTTCTCAAGCTGGTGCTGCCTGTGTTGGTGGCCTTGGCGCTTATTCGTTTGATTGCCAGGGTGTTGGCCGCGGTATTTCCCATCTCACGGGGCGCACGACTGCTAGAGCAAGTGGTGTCGTGGGGGGCGTGGGGCTTGGCCGTGATATGGATCACGGGATTATCAGGGCCCATTCTGGAGGAATTAGACGGCTTGCAGTTCATGCTTGGCAAAACCCGCGTGAGTGTGTCCCATGTGTTGGAGGTGGTGTTTACCTCTGGGTTGGTGTTGGTGTTGGCGCTGTGGCTTTCCACCACGCTCGAGCAACGCGTGCTCAAGCGCGCCATTGACGACCTGTCCATGCGCAAGGTCGCGTCCAATGCCCTGCGCGTGTTGCTCCTGCTCATTGGTACTTTGTATGCGTTGTCATCGTTGGGCTTTGACCTCACGGCGTTGTCTGTGATTGGCGGCGCCTTGGGCGTCGGTATCGGGTTTGGATTGCAAAAGTTGGCGGCTAACTATGTGAGCGGCTTTGTGATCTTGCTAGAGCGTTCGCTGCGTATCGGCGACTTCGTGCGCGTGGATGGATTTGAGGGGCACGTGACCGATATCAAAACCCGTTACACCTTGGTGAGGGCTGGCAATGGCCGTGAATCGGTGGTGCCCAATGAGTTGCTGTTGACGCAGCGGGTTGAAAACTTGTCGCTGCAAAGCCGTCATCTTTTGCAGACCTGTACCTTTTGGGTGGACTTAGAGAGCGACATCGAGCGCATCCAAGCCCTGTTGATACAGGCCGCCTTGCAAGTGGAGTGGGTGTTGCTCGAACCTGCACCCCAAGCCCTGCTGAGCGAGGTGACGCCCCAAGGTTTACGTTTCAATTTGGATTTTTGGATGGACGACCCTGTCAATGGCCAGTCGCTGACGCGTTCACGCGTGAATGTCAGCGTGTTGAATGCTTTGCGCGATGCGGGGGTGGTGTTGGCACATGCGCCACAAGAGGCGGTGTTGCGCCATCGAGATTAGTGCTCCCTAGGGACTTTCCTCAAAAAGCACGGTCGTTCGATAAAATGGTGTTTAGATCTTTACAATGTGACGTTTACGTAAACGTCAATTCGAAATTTATAAAAATGGAGCTATTGCCATGAAAGTTTTGGTCGCTGTCAAACGCGTGGTGGACTACAACGTCAAGGTCCGCGTCAAGTCGGACAACTCGGGCGTTGACATCGCCAATGTGAAGATGAGCATGAACCCGTTTGACGAGATCGCGGTAGAAGAAGCCGTGCGGCTCAAAGAAAAGGGCTTGGTCACGGAGGTGATTGCCGTGTCGTGTGGCGTGGCCCAATGCCAAGAAACTCTGCGCACTGCGATGGCGATTGGCGCCGATCGCGGCATCTTGGTCGAAACCACCGAAGAGCTGCAACCCTTGGCCGTCGCCAAGCTACTCAAAGCCTTGGTGGACAAGGAGCAGCCTGGTTTGATCATTCTGGGCAAGCAGGCGATTGACGACGACTGCAACCAAACAGGCCAAATGTTGGCAGCTTTGGCAGATCTGCCGCAAGCGACGTTTGCTTCTAAGGTTGAGCTGACGGCCGACAAAGCCAGTGTGACTCGCGAAGTCGATGGCGGTTTGGAAACCCTCTCTGTCAGTTTGCCTGCAGTCATCACCACCGACTTGCGTTTGAACGAGCCACGCTATGTGACCTTGCCCAACATCATGAAGGCCAAGAAAAAGCAACTCGATGTGTTCAAACCCGAAGACCTCGGCGTGGATGTTGCCCCGCGCATCAAGACCCTCAAAGTGATGGAGCCTGCCAAGCGCAGCGCGGGCATCAAAGTGCCAGATGTGGCCGCCTTGGTCGACAAGCTCAAGAACGTGGCCAAAGTTATCTAAACGACTACGCAGGAAATACGAACATGACAACCCTGGTTATTGCAGAACACGACAACGCCTCCATCAAAGGCGCCACTTTGAACACCGTCACCGCCGCGTCCGCTATTGGCGGTGAGGTGCATGTGCTGGTGGCCGGCCACAACGCTGGTGCAGCAGCAGCTGCTGCTGCACACATCGCAGGCGTGACCAAAGTCATTCATGCCGATGGCGCCACACTAGAAGCTGGCTTGGCTGAGAACATGGCCGCGCAAGTGCTCGCCCTCATTGCCAATTCGGGCGGCAACTACACCCACATCTTGTTCCCCGCAACAGCCGCAGGGAAGAACGTGGCTCCTCGCGTAGCGGCCAAATTGGACGTGGGTCAAATCAGCGACATCACCCAAGTTGACAGCCCAGACACGTTTGAGCGCCCCATCTACGCGGGCAACGCTGTGGCCACCGTGCAATCGAGCGATACCGTCAAAGTCATCACCGTGCGCACCACTGGTTTTGACGCTGCGGCTGCCACGGGCGGCTCCGCTGCCGTGGAAACGGTAGCAGCGGCCTCAGACTCAGGCAAGAGCAGCTTCGTGGGACGCGAAGTCACCAAGAACGACCGACCCGAGTTAACCGCCGCCAATGTCATCGTCTCAGGAGGGCGCGCATTGGGCAGCTCTGAAAAGTTCAATGAAGTCATGATTCCCTTGGCCGACAAATTGGGCGCTGCCATCGGTGCTAGCCGTGCTGCGGTGGATGCAGGCTATGCCGCCAATGACTTGCAAGTGGGTCAAACGGGCAAGATTGTGGCGCCACAGTTGTACGTGGCATGCGGTATCAGCGGCGCCATCCAACACTTGGCGGGGATGAAAGACAGCAAGGTCATCGTGGCCATCAACAAAGACCCAGAGGCGCCCATCTTCAGCGTGGCCGACTTTGGTTTGGAGGCTGATCTCTTTGTGGCTGTGCCAGAGCTGGTCTCGGCGCTTTAATTCCTCTTGGCTATTTAAAAAGGCACTTTTATGAGCTACATCGCCCCCATCAAAGACATGGTGTTCAATATGGAACACTTGGCAGGCTTGGAACAAGTGGCCCAAATTCCTGCCTTCGAGGACATGGGGGTCCAAACCGCCCAGGCCGTGCTCGAAGAATGCGCCAAGCTCAACGAGTCCGTGCTCGTGCCTTTGAACTGGGAGGGCGACAAGAACCCCTCGTTCTTCAAAGACGGTCATGTCACCACCACACCTGGCTTCAAAGAGGCGTATCAGCAGTACTGTGAAGGCGGCTGGCAAAGCCTGCAACACCCCGCCGACTTTGGTGGCCAAGGCTTGCCTAAGACCATTGGTGCGGCTTGCGGCGAAATGCTCAACTCGGCCAATATGAGTTTCGCCTTGTGCCCCATGTTGACCGATGGGGCCATCGAGGCCCTGCTCACCGCTGGTTCCGATGCGTTGAAAGCCACCTATTTAGAAAAGTTGATTTCTGGTGAGTGGACGGGCACGATGAACTTGACCGAGCCACAGGCGGGCTCGGACTTGGCCGCAGTTCGTACCCGTGCCGAACCTTTGGCTGATGGTACTTACAAAGTGTTTGGTACCAAGATTTACATCACCTATGGTGAACACGACATGGCCGAAAACATCATTCACCTGGTGTTGGCGCGCGTGCAAGGCGCCCCGGAGGGGGTGAAGGGCATCAGCTTATTTGTGGTGCCAAAGTTTATGGTGAATCAAGACGGTTCATTGGGCGCACGCAACGATGTGCATTGTGTGAGCATCGAGCACAAGATGGGCATCAAAGCCAGCCCCACAGCCGTGTTGCAGTATGGCGATCATGGCGGTGCGATCGGTTTTCTCGTGGGCGAAGAAAACCGCGGTCTCGAATACATGTTCATCATGATGAACGCCGCGCGTTATGCGGTGGGTGTGCAAGGTGTCGCGATTGCCGAACGTGCTTATCAAAAAGCCGTCGCCTTCTCGCGGGACCGCGTGCAAAGTCGCCCCGTCGACGGCAGCCTGAAAACCAGCGCATCCATCATTCACCACCCCGATGTTCGCCGCATGTTGATGACCATGCGCGCTTACACCGAGGGCTGCCGTGCGATGGCGACAGTGGCTGCTGCGGCTTACGACGCCTCGCACCACCACCCAGATGCCGACACACGCAAAGACAACTTGGCGTTCTACGAATTTTTGGTGCCCTTGGTCAAAGGCTTTAGCACGGAGATGAGTTTGGAAGTCACCAGCTTAGGCGTGCAAGTGCATGGGGGCATGGGCTTCATCGAAGAAACGGGAGCGGCGCAGTACTACCGCGACGCGAAAATTTTGACGATTTACGAAGGCACCACGGCCATTCAAGCCAACGACTTGATCGGACGCAAAACAGGTCGTGATGGCGGCCAAACGGCCAAAGGCATTGCAGCACAAGTCGCCAATACGGAGGCTGATTTGATCAAGAGCGGCAGCGTCAACGCCAAAGCGGTGGCTGCCCGTTTGAAAGCGGCTCGCGAGGCTTTTTTGCATGTAGTCGACTTCGTGGTGTCTGGTGCCAAAACCAGTCCGAATGCGGTATTTGCAGGCAGCGTGCCTTACCTCATGCTCACTGGTAATCTGGTGGCAGGTTGGCAAATGGGTCGCGCCTTGTTGGCGGCCGAGCTTGAGTTGACCCAAGGTAACGATGCGGTGTTCATGCAATCCAAAATCACCACTGCGCGTTTTTATGCAGATCATATTTTGGTCAAGGTGCCGGGTCTTTGCGACAGCATTGTGGAAGGTGCGCACAGCGTGACTGAGCTGGCACTCGACGCGTTTTAAAAAGGGGCTGATATGTCGCGTTTACCGCCTGTATTGCAATCGCTCAAATTTCCCGTCATCGCCTCTCCGCTGTTCATCATCAGCAACCCCAAGCTGGTGATCGCTCAGTGCAAAGCAGGCGTGGTCGGCTCGATGCCCGCCTTGAACGCGCGTCCAGCATCGCAGCTTGAAGAATGGCTGATTGAAATCACCGAAGCGCTGGCCGCACACAACCGCGATCATCCCGATCAACCCGCAGCACCCTTTGCCATCAACCAAATCGTGCACAAAAGCAATGACCGTTTAGAGCATGACATGGCCTTGTGTGTGAAATACAAGGTGCCCATCATCATCACCTCCTTGGGGGCTCGCGAAGATGTGAATGCAGCTGCGCACAGCTATGGCGGCATCGTGTTGCACGATATCATCAACAACAAGTTCGCCAAAAAAGCCATTGAAAAAGGCGCAGATGGTTTGATCGCCGTGGCCGCTGGTGCTGGTGGCCATGCTGGGGTTAAAAGCCCGTTTGCTTTGATCCAAGAAATCCGCGAATGGTTCGACGGCCCTGTGGCTTTGAGTGGCTCGATAGCGACTGGCGGCGCCGTGTTGGCCGCACAAGCCATGGGCGCAGACTTTGCCTACATTGGCTCAGCCTTTATCGCCACCGACGAAGCCCGTGCGGCAGACGACTACAAACAAGCTGTGGTGGACGGCAACTCGGACGACATTGTGTTGAGTAATTTATT
>JAVLFR010000009.1:0-4740 GCA_046052785.1 Limnohabitans sp.
ACATGCCCTTCGAGGACAGTGAATTTCAAATGCGCGTCAAGAAATTAAAAGGTCATGTGCGCAACGTCGACAGCACCTTGCAGAACTTTGACCCAGATAAGTGAACAGCAGGATGCGTTCTTTGGCTTTAGCTATTGCACCCTCCACATTCAGTGCGACGGGTTTATACCCCACACCGGGCCTGCAAAATTTCTAACTCTTCTTCGTCGTACTTAGGCCGCGCTTTTTTATCCGTCTATAAATTACGCGCTACGTGGTGGAACTCGACCGGCCCTGCCGATACCTGGATGAAGCTGAGGCTTGGTCACAGCATCCTGCAACTCGATCACGCAACTGCTCGCTCGCTTTTTAGCTTTCATAAAGTGCCACCTCTTCTTAGCTGATCAATTTGGGCAACATTTTGCGCACATCACCGTGTAACGATGTCAGCGTGGTTTCAAATGGTAGATTTGGCATTTGGGATTGCACTAGCTTGGCAACTGCACGAGCTTGGTCTAAGTCACGCGGTTTTTTCAGCGGCTCACGCGCCACCACAGATGGCACGCGGTTCAAGCGCAAAGCCTTGTTTAACCTAGCTTGCTCTTTAATTTTTTCGGTAATCTGTGCCTGACGCTCCTGCGCAACAGTGCGTCCCGCTAAAAATGTGGCCAGCAAAGCTTCGGATTCTGCCGACCTTACCCCAAGCGACTTGCCATTGCCGCGACGATCCCTGTCCTTAAACAGGTACTCGGTATGACGCACCCTCTTCCAGCGCATTCCATAGGTATAAGACGCTGCATGTCCCAAAGCTGCCCGATAATTTTCAAAAAGCTGCTCTGTATTGACTTGGTGAAGTCTTTGCTGGTTGGATAACAGTTTCATCTCGTTTCCGGCAAAAGTATGTTTTTACATATTACGCCGGAAACGCCAATAAAACTAATCCGACTCAAACAACGCGAAACCAGGGCGTTCTTTGGCTTTCATCACAAACTCCTAAATAGCTTGGTGGCCTTACGGCTTGGAATAATCGTTTTTAAAAAAATCTCTGTTTCAGTTTCTACAAATGGCACCGCATAGACATAGTCTTCAATACGCTGTGGCATAAGCTAGCAATGATTGCGTGAGCCTTCTGATTCTGCAGCCCTTGTTATAGGGAGGCGATCAGCGTTAAACCAACTGCACCACAAGGCGCTTGCCGCATGCATGTGCGTATTTTTTTAAGGTGGCGAACGATGGTGAATGTTTATCGTCGCGCAATGAAGACTCGAGGCGAGAAATAGCGCTCTTTGTGGTGCCCATTCTGTCGGCCAGAGCCTCTTGAGTCAGACCTGCATTCTTGCGCGCGTCTAACAACTCATGCAAAGCTGCGTACTCTTCTTCTAGCGCATCCCAAGCCTTATTAAAACCAGGTCGTTCTTTGGCTTTAGCAATTGCAACCTCCACATTCAGTGCGACGGGTTTATACATTTCTTTCGGCATGACGGACCTCATTTAAACGTTTACGAGCAATGGCCATTTCGCGATCAGGCGTTTCTTGTGTTTTCTTGATAAAGCTGTGCAACACCACGATTTCGCGACCAACCAACGTGCAGTAAAAAGCTCGCCCAATTCCTTGTGCTCCTCGACAACGCAACTCAAACAAACCCTGACCCAAGGCACGTGAATGCGGCATACGAAGATCTGCTCCATGGATTTGCATTAATTGAATGAGCCTCAAAAAATCAGCATATATGCCAACTGGCCACACCTCAATCTCTGACTGCACGCAATCACTGAAATATCGAACTTTCCACATAGATGTTAGCATAATCGCTAACTTCATATGGGTTTTAAGATTCACTCAAAAATTTCTAATCTGAACTTAGCCACCTAGCCCACCCTAACCCCCAAGCCACAAAAAAAGGATTCAGCGTCTTGGCTGGCTCGGCATAGGTCAAGGGCGAATTGTTTTTTTGAAGGTCGCCTCAGCAGCGGCACGATGCGCTTTGATCTGATTCTTTGCATCTGCCACAGGCTTGAGTCTTCCCGCCTCTAAAGCCTGCAGAATTTCCAACTCTTCTTCGTCGTACTCAGGCTGCGCTTTTGTTTTGGCTTTCATCACAAACTCCCAAATAGCCTCAAGGCTCCACTTCGATGAAAAATCCGTCATTCAATGCGAGTTGAGCGCTACCGTGACATGGCGCTGCATCACCTCGAGTAGCAAGGCCGATGTGGAACTTTGACCATTCAAACAGTCTTGCATGCCCTTCACCACAAAAAGGCTTGGGGTTAGACGTTCGATTCGCAGCGAAGCCAACACGTTAGCTACGGACTTGGTGCGAACCATCTGCTTGCTAATTGTTTTCATGCAAAGCTCCTTAGAATGACAATTTTATTTACCTGTTACCGCTCCATGTCATGACCCAACGAAATCTGCACGGGCCTTACTTCGCCCTGGATTTAAAAGCATCCGTTATCACCTGCACAATGGCATCCCAAACCTTTGGGTCATCCAGGAGCGGCATTTCATCGCGCAACACGTTGGACAACTTCCCTTGGTTCACCTGAACCGACCGAATGACTCTGTCTATCTGTGCATCCGGCATTTCAACAATGTCTTTGATAGACGCCCGCGCATGTGCGTGGCTTCGCAGGTAGCGTGACTCCTCGCGCATGTCCTCATTGATCGTGCGTTCCAGCACATTCGCCAGATACACCACATGCGACGTCAAATCCAAATGTCGCCAAACTGGGCGGGCCACCTTGTCACCACTGAACACAAAATTGGATCGAATCCCATCTGCATACGCCGTCTGGCTTGGCGCAAATGCGTATTGGCCACTTAACGCCTTCATCAAAGGCGCAGAAACGCTGTCCAACATGTCGTCATATGCACGGCGGTCTGCTGCGTAGTTGCTGATCAGCGATGACACGGGCAGAACCATGGGCGCTTGCACAGCCCCATCACGTCGCAACACATCGTTGATCAAAAACCGATGCACACGCCCATTGCCGTCCGCCAATGGATGCATGTACACAAAACCAAATGCAGCCACCGCAGCTCGCATCACCGTCGACTGGCCAGCCGTGCGCTCCAGAAAAACCTTCAGGCCATCCAACATGGCGGCCATGTCTTCAAACGGCGGTGCGACATAGCGCACCACCTCTTGGTAACGCACCACCTCACCCACAAACACAGGTGATTGGCGCACACCAAACTGCTGCAGCGTCACCCGGGTGCCCAATATTTCAGACTGCAACTGGGCCAACGCCGCATCATCCAGCGGCCAATCACCCTGGCCTGTGCGGCGAGCCAGCACATCAGCGAAGCGCTGAATACGATCCGGCTGATCGGCCTCGCCCTCCATCGCAAAGCTCGATTTGCTCTCACGCAAAGTCATCCAAACCGCGGAACGCATCAGCACATCTTCGCCAAACTCCAACGCCAGAGCCTGCAGCAATTGGGGCACATCCAACGCCATGGCCTGCTGGGAATCAGGCGTTTGTCGAATCAGCGGGCAAAACGCCCTGGTGCCTGGCAGGTTGTCGCGCACCCGCCAACGCTTATTGGGTAAGGCAAGCCCCTCACTGGCTGCAACCAGCTTTTGGCCCGACACCACATCAACGTAGCTACCCGCTGGCATCGCATCCAATGCCAGCTCGATCCCAGTCAGCCATTCAAACAAAAAGCCAGCACGCCGAGCGTACTGGCCACTGGGTTCGGCACAAACCCAGCTGGCCAGCTCCTGCGGGTCGATCTGGTTAAACACACGCGACAGCAACTCAAGGTGCAACACCTCGTGCTTGAGGTGAAACGTCAAATGCCCACGCAAATCGCCACTCGGACGCATGCTTTCCACGTAAGTCTCAGTGGTCATGCCAGCGGCCACATGCGTGGAGCGCCGCCCCCCTATACGGCTTTGAACAGCCAACGGCATCACCAACTCCACACCGGTATGTGCAGCCAGCCACGCCCCACCTATCAGATTGTCTGTTTGCATCCAACGATTATGCGCAAAAATACCATTCGATGCGTTAAAACGTTAAAAAAGCAAAAGATTTGCTCAAAAATGAGTATCTCTCCGCCCGCATTCGCGGAGGGATGGTCATCAATACTCGCCAGCGAGGTGCTGCCCATCCCCTGATTCATGACTCAACTGCGCGTCAGCCCAGCGGGTTTTGGCCTGCAACAGCATGCGATGCACTTCGGCTAGGTTTGGAGCCTCTGATTTAAGTTGCCCGATACGGGCTAAATTCGCCAATGCCCACTTGGCCAAAAGTGGCAACGCCAACCACCATCACATCCACATCGCTTTGCGATGTTTCCGTCGACTTGGCCATTGACCCAAATACAAAGGCCACCTCAATCAACCCTACCAATGGCCTCAAAACACTGGCCAATACATCATACAAGCCAGTCGTTTTACGAATGAGCCCACACAGCTCGGGAAAGACAGGATGCTCGGCATTTGCGCTGAACTGGGCTTGATTACCCATCTTTTGAGACTTCAACAACCCTGAAGCCATCAATGCATCAAGTTCTTTTTTTAAAGTCCCAGGCGATGCGCCAGTCAATCGAGCTAATTCTCGCAAGTGCACCCATCTTTGAGGACTCATCAAAAGCAAACGTAAGCCCCCCAAGCCACAAAAAACGGATTCAGCGTCTTGGCTGGCTCGGCATAGGTCAAGGGCGAATTGTTGGGTTGGCACACCACGCCTCCGGCCGCTGTCACCACAGCATGCCCCGCGGCTGTGTCCCAAATGCAGGTGGGGCCCATGCGC
>JAVLFR010000010.1:0-9609 GCA_046052785.1 Limnohabitans sp.
ATAAAACCTAGGTAGTTTGCGGCCTTGCGTTTGAGCTGAGGGATGTCTTCGATTTTTAATCCTGCTTGCTGCATGGCTTGGCGCATCGTGATGCCGTCGGCATCTTGTTGGTCCAGCCATGCCTGCTTGAAGTCACCCACCAAGGCGCCCGAGCCCAAGAAGGTGGCTTTGTAGCGTTGGCCTTCCTCTTCGGCAAAGGCCACCACTTCAAGGTGGAAGGGCAAACGCTGGCCTGCACGAGCGAGCTCGCGCACGCAGGCCATGGGCACACAAATGCCCAAGCGTCCGTCGTATCGGCCGCCGTTGCGCACCGTGTCATAGTGCGAACCCGTCATCAAGGTTTTGGCCTGCGGGTTGGCGGATTTGTAGAGGCCCACCACGTTGCCCACCGCGTCAATGCGCACGTCGTCAAAGCCGCAGGCCTTCATGCCGAGCTCAAGGGTGCGCGCGCATTGGCGGTGCGCCTCAGTCAGGTAGGTGACGGTGAGTGCCTGGGGGGCCTCGCTGAACTGGGCCAGCCAGGCTTGCCAGTCCCATACTTCGTGGCCTAAAGCGGGCTCATAGCCCATTTTGTCGTTGAGGCGAATCTCTACGATGCGGTGAATATTGCGCAAGCACTCGGCCAGTTCGAAGTCGGGGTGGTGGTGCAGACGACGCTCAAAGGTGCTGATGATTTCTGGCTTGGTCAAGCCAGAGCCGCGCGGGCCGCGCACCGCCAAGATGAAGGGGAAACCAAACTTCGCGTTGTAGCGGGCATTGAGCTGTTGAATGTGTGCAAACTCCTCTGGCGTGCATTGGGTCAGGCCCGCTTTGGTTTGCTCGTGGGTGGATTCAGCCGTCAGGCTTTGGCTCACCATGGCTTTGCCTGCCAGCTCGGGGTGAGCGCGCACCAAGGCCAGTTGGGGTTCGCGGCCTGCTTGGTCGAGCACTTTCACCATCGCGTGTTTGAGCGCGACGGCTGAGGCAAATGGGCGCTCGTCCAAGGCTTGTGCAGCAATCCAGTCGGAATGTTCGTACAAGCCAGAGAGCAGGGCCAGAGCCTGCGCGTGGGGCAGGGTGTTGATTTGGTTGAGCGTGATGGGCGGGGTCATCTTGGTTTGCCTAGGTGCAAGGGGTTTATTCAGCGTAGGGATGCACATGCTGCCAGTGGCGCGCAATGTCGATGCGGCGAGCTACCCAAACGTGTGCGTGTTTGGCCACGTGATCTAAAAACTTCTGCAGCGCCACAATGCGACCGGGCTTGCCAAGCAAGCGGCAATGCATGCCTATGCTCATCATCTTGGGTGCGTTGTCTCCTTGGGGGTCGCCCTCGGCATACAGCGCGTCAAAGCTGTCGCGCAAATACACAAAGAAGTCGTCGGCTTGGCTAAAGCCTTGGGGTAAGGCAAAGCGCATGTCGTTGCAATCCATTGTGTAGGGCACCACGAGTTGCGGCACCACCTCGCCATTGGTTTTTTTGACCTTCATCCAAAAGGGCAGGTCTTCGCCGTAGTAGTCGCTGTCGTACTCAAAGCCGCCGTGGTCGGCCACGAGGCGTCGCGTGTTGGGGCTGTCGCGGCCGGTGTACCAGCCTGCGCCATGGATGCTGTTGCCGTGGGTGGTGTGGGTCAGGCGCTCGATGATTTCAATGCCTTGCTTCATGTGCGCACGCTCTGTGGCTTCGTCCGTCGTTTGGTAGTTGATCCAGCGGTAACCATGGCAGGCAATTTCGTGGCCCAGCTCGACAAACGCGGCGGTGAGTTCGGGGTGGCGCGCCAGCGCCATGCTGACGCCAAAAACTGTCAGGGGCAAACCACGTTTTTCAAACTCGCGCAGGATGCGCCACACCCCCACGCGTGAGCCGTATTCGTAAATACCTTCCATGCTCAGGTGGCGGTCGGGAAAGCTCGGTGGGTTGAACATCTCGCTCAAAAACATCTCGCTGCCCGCATCCCCATGCAGGGTGGCGTTTTCGCCGCCTTCTTCATAGTTCAGCACAAACTGCACCGCAATGCGGGCTTGGTTGGGCCATTGCGCGTGAGGGACTTGGCGGCCGTAGCCCACCAAGTCGCGGGGGTAGGGGGCGGTACTGTCGTAGGTGGCGTGGGACATGCAAATGCTTTCTATAGGAACCAAGCGCTGGCGCTTAGGCCAACGCCATGGCGATATCGTTGCTCGGGACTTTGCGGTCGAGGGCCAAACCTTCTTCCACATGCCGCAAGTGGTCGTTCATCAGCTGCACAGCCAAGTCTTCATCTTTGGCCGCTATGGCTTTCAAAATTTCCGCATGTTCTTCGGCCGAGTGTTCGGCGGCATGGGTGCTTTGGTACATCAGGGTGATCAGGGCGCAGCGCGAAATCAGCTCGCCCAAAATTTGCGCCAGCACTTGGTTGCCCATGAGCTCGGCCAGGCGCACATGAAAGTCACCCAATAAGTCGGTGCGACCTGCCACATCGCCTCGCGTGACGGCGGCTTTTTCTTCGGCCACATGGTCGTTGAGGGCTTGGATTTGTTCGGGTGTGGCGTGGCGCACAAAGCTGCGCGTCATTTCCGCCTCCACCATGCGACGCACGGCAAACACTTGGCGGGCTTCCTCCGATGAGGGCGTGGCCACAAACGCGCCGCGCGCGGGCTCCATGCGAATGAGGCGTTTTTGTACAAGTTGAAACAGCGCTTGGCGAATCAGGGTGCGCGAGACGCCAAAGTGGTCGGCCAGTTTTTGCTCGGCCAGTTTGGTGCCAGGATGCAGGCGGTGCTCCACAATCGCCTTGGTGAGGGCGTCCACAATGCTGCGGGTGGCGGTTGAGCTGTCCATGTCGGATCTCCGGCAAATTCAGACAGGCCTGGGATAGGGTCTGACCGCTAAAATTGTATACACTTTCAGTCGACCACGTCGGTCGCTAACCCTTGTTCGGAGCACTTCATGGGATTGAGCACACATGTTTTAGACACCATGCACGGTGGCCCTGCCGCTGGCATGAAAGTGTCGTTGTTCACCACCGATGGGCCCCAAGCCACGTTGGTCAAGTCCTTCACTCTGAACCACGATGGCCGCAACCCGGATGGCCCGCTGTACGACAACGACAGCCTTCAACGCGGCACTTACCGCTTGGTGTTTGACGTGAAGGGCTACTTTGCCTCAAAGAAGGTTGAATTGCCTGAGCCTAATTTTTTGGACCAGGTTAGCCTTGACTTTGGTGTGGCCCACACCGACCAGCACTACCACGTGCCTTTGTTGGTGAGTCCCTGGAGCTACTCGACCTACCGCGGGTCTTGATATTTTTTTGTATACGCCGCGGCATACCTGATGCCAAAAGGGGTGCAAGTCACTAAAATCTGATCCTTCATCTAGATTGACACACTCCAACATGACCCAAGTCACCAACACCGTGCGCTTTGTGCTCGACGGCCGCATCGTCGAAGCCCAGGGTGCGCGTCGCACCACCACCGTTCTTGATTACCTGCGCGAGCAACTGCATCGCACGGGCACCAAAGAGGGCTGCGCAGAGGGTGATTGCGGCGCGTGTGTGGTGATGGTGGGTGAGCTCAATGCCGCCGGCTCGGGGGTGGACTATGTGGCCACCAACGCTTGTATCCAGTTGCTGCCCTCGCTCGACGGCAAATCGGTCAAGACGGTGGAGAGTTTGAAAAAAGCCGACGGCACCCTCCACCCTGTGCAAGAGGAAATGGTTAAGTGTCATGGTTCGCAATGCGGTTTTTGCACGCCAGGCATTGTGATGAGCTTGGTGAACTTGGTGCAAACCAATGACTCGCCCGAGCGCCAGGAGATCACCGACGCCTTGAGTGGTAACTTATGCCGTTGCACAGGGTATGCGCCCATCATTCAAGCCGCTGCCAACGCATGTGAGAACAAGACGGCTCTCAAAGTCGACGACCAGGACGACGTGCCCTTGCTCCCAGAAATCAATCGCGCCCGCGTGCCCACCCTGAGCCTGGACGGCGAAATCATCGTGCAGCCGGTGGTGCGCACCCGCAAAGGCAACGAGTTCGTGTCGCCCGCCACCTTGGCCGAGGTGGCTGACTACTTGGTCAAGCACCCCACCACCACGCTGTTGGCGGGCAGTACCGAAATTGGCTTGCAAGTGAACAAGCAGTTCTCTCGCCCCGACCACATCATGTATTTGGGCAATGTGGCCGAACTGCGTCAGGTGACCGACACGTCCAGCGCCTGGCGCATTGGCGCGGCCGTCTCGCTGACCCAGGTGGAACAGTTGGTGGTCCAGGCCTACCCCGACTTCACCGAGGTGCTGCGCCGCTTTGGCTCGCCCCCCATCCGCTCGACCGCCACGCTGGCGGGCAACATCGCCAACGGCTCGCCGATCGGCGACAGCATGCCCTGCCTGATGGCCTTGGGCGCCAGCCTGCTGCTGCGCCGGGGCGACAAGACCCGCAAAGTGCTGCTGGAGAATTTCTACACCGGCATGAAAAAGAACGTGCTGGAAGCCGGCGAGTTCATTGAAGCCGTCGAGTTGCCCAAGCCGGTCGCAGGTCAAGTCTTCCGTGCCCACAAGGTCAGCAAGCGCTTTGAGCAAGACATTTCGGCCACCTGCGCGGCCATCTGCTACACCCTCAAAGACGGCAAGTTGTCGGGCGTCAAGCTGGCCTACAACGGTTTGGCCCCTTCGCCTTGCCGCGCGCCCCAACTCGAGGCGGTGCTGGAGGGCAAGTCGCCTTCGGACGTGAAAGCCGCCGATCTGGATGCGGCGATTGCCGCCAGCTTCACCGCCCGAGACGGTTTGCGCGCCACCTGGGCCTACCGCGCCCTGGTGGCCCGTAACTTGGCCCTTGAATTCATCGAAGAACAGAAAGAGGTGGCTTGAATGAACGCTCCTACCGCACTCAAAAACCTGTTGCCCGCCTCGGGTGTCCAGCAGGGCAAAGAGCTGGTGCACGAGTCCGCGCACCTGCACGTCACGGGCTCGGCCACCTACATCGACGACATCCCCGAGCACGCGGGCACGCTGTATGCCGCACTCGTCTTGTCGCCCGTGGCACACGGCGAGTTGATCGGTGACGGCATTGACCGCGCCGCGATTTTGAAAGAACACGGCGTTGTCGCGGTCTACACCGCCAAAGACATCCCCGGCGAAAACAACTGCGGCCCCATCATCCACGACGACCCCTTCTTGGCCGCAGGCAAGGTCGAGTTTGTCGGCCAAGCGGTGGCAGTGGTGGTGGCGCGCGACATGCTCTACGCCCGCGAGGCCGCCAAAAAAGCCAAGGTGTTGGTGAAAGAGCTCACGCCCATCCTGACCATCGAAGAGGCCATGGCGGCCAGCAGCTTCATCATGCCGGCCAAGGGCATCACGCGCGGCGACGCGGCAGCGGCCATCGCCAGCGCCCCCCACAAGATCAAGGGCACGACCCGCACCGGCCAGCAAGAACAGTTCTACCTGGAAGGCCAAATCACCTACGCGGTGCCCAAGGAAGACGGCCAGCTCACCCTGTATGTGTCGACCCAGCACCCCGACGGCAACCAGCGCGAGGCCGCCCACGCCCTGAACCTGCACACCAACGATGTGGAGGTGATCTGCCGCCGCATGGGTGGCGGCTTTGGCGGCAAAGAGGGCAATGCCAGCATCTTCAGCCAGAGCGCCGCTTTGGCCGCGTTCAAGTTGCAAAAACCGGTCAAGCTGCGCGTCAACCGCGACGACGACATGACCATCACCGGCAAGCGCCACGATTTCCGCATCGACTACGAAGTGGGGTTTGACCACAACGGTCGTGTGCTCGGCGCCGACATCACGTTGATGTCGCGCTGCGGCTACAGCACCGACTACTCGGGCCCGGTGAACGACCGCGCCTGCCTGCACATCGACAACACCTACCACCTGCCGGCCCTCAAACTGGTGAGCCACCGCTGCAAAACCCACACCCAAAGCGCCACCGCCTTCCGGGGTTTCGGTGGTCCGCAGGGCATGTTCGGCATCGAGACGGTGATGGACGAGATCGCCATGACCTTGGGCAAGGACCCGCTGGCGGTGCGCAAGCTCAACCTCTACAAGGACCCGGCCATCAGCGGCACGCCCGACACCATGACCACCCAGTACAACCAGTTGATCGAAGACTGGGTGGGCGACAAGGTGATCGACCAGGTCGAGCAGGAATCGAACTACGCCGCGCGTCGCGCCGAGGTGCAGGCCTTCAACGCCCAAAGCAAGACCCGCAAGCGCGGCCTGGCGCTGGTGCCTTTGAAGTTCGGCATCAGCTTCACCGCCACCCACCTGAACCAGGGCGGCGCCTTGCTGGTGGTCTACATGGACGGCTCGGTCAGCTGCAACCATGGCGGCACCGAAATGGGCCAGGGCCTGAACACCAAGATGGCGCAAGTCTGCGCCGACGGCTTGGGCATCAGCGTGGACCATGTGCGCATCACCGCCACCGATTCACAAAAAGTGCCCAACGCTTCGGCCACCTCCGCGTCGAGCGGTGCGGACATCAATGGCGCGGCCATCATGAACGCCACGGCGCAAATGCGCGAGCGCCTGAAGCCCGTGGCGGCCCGCATGTTGGGTTGCGCAGAAGGCGATGTGACTTTTGCGAACAACGAAGTGCATGGCGGCGGCAAAGCTGTGAAGTGGGCCGAACTGACCAAACAAGCGTACATGGAGCGTGTGGGCTTGTCGGTCACAGGTTTTTACATGACCCCCGAAATCAAATACGACTTCGCCACCCTGAACGGCCGGGCCTTCTATTACTACTGCTACGGCGCGGCCGTGAGCGAGGTGGAGATCGACACCCGCACAGGCGAGTGGTGGCTCAAGGCGGTGGACATCGTGCACGACGTGGGCCGCAGCATCAACCCCGCTTTGGACAAAGGCCAGATCGAAGGCGCGTATGTGCAAGGCATGGGCTGGCTGACCATGGAAGAGTGCATCTGGGACAAAAAAGGCAAGCTGCTCACGCACGGCCCCAGCACCTACAAAATCCCGGTGGCGGGCGACATTCCGGAGCACTTCAAGGTGTCCCTGTTCGACAACACCAACCTCAAGCCCACGCCCTTCAACAGCAAGGCCACCGGTGAGCCGCCGCTGATGCTGGGCTTGTCGACCTTCTTCGCCCTGCGCGATGCGGTGGCAGCCAGCGCTGACCACAAAGCCGTGGTCTACATGGACGCCCCAGCCACGCCCGAGCGCATCCTGATGGCGTGTGAAGCGGCCAAGGCCGCGGTTTAAAAACCACGTGCCACGTCACACCGCTGAGCTATTGCATCAGCTCCAACATGCCGACGGCGTGTTGGTGTCGGTCGACAGCGTGCAAGGCTCTGGCCCGCGCGAGGTCGGGGCGTGGATGGCCGTGTTCTCGCACAGCTTGGTCAATACCATTGGTGGCGGGCACTTGGAGTTTCAGGCGATCACGCAAGCCCGTGCTTTGTTGCATCGACTGGCATCCAACAGCACCCCAAACACGATAACCCACGAGGACAACGCTCTCACCACGCGCTACGCCCTAGGCCCTGCCTTGGGTCAGTGCTGCGGCGGCGTCGTGCATTTGAAGTTCGAGCGCATCAGCGCGACGGACGCCCCTGCACTCGCGCAACGCTTGTTGGGCCAGGGGCAGCCCCTGGCACTGTTTGGTGGCGGCCATGTGGGCCGCGCCTTGGTGAATGTGCTCAGCAGTCTGCCTTACAACGTGCTGTGGGTTGATAGCCGCGATGAAATCTTCCCCGCGCAACTGCCACCCAATGTGGTGTGCGAACACTCTGACCCTGTGCATGCCGCCGTGGCCGATTTGCCCAGCGGGGCGAGCGTGCTCATCATGAGCTTTAGCCATGCCGAAGATTTAGACGTGGTGGCCGCTTGCCTTCAGCGCCAGCGTGTACAAGGCGATTTGAAGTTTGTGGGGCTGATTGGCAGCCAAACCAAATGGGCCACGTTTCAACACCGACTCGAAGCCAAGGGCTTCACTGCCCCAGAGTTGGCCTTTGTCACTTGTCCAATCGGTGTGCGTGGCATCACGGGCAAAGAGCCCGAAGTCATTGCGGTGTCGGTGGCAGCGCAGTTGTTAGCACTCAGGACTTGAGACTCAATCCAGCTTGACCTGTGAGAGGTCAAACAAAGGCTTGGGCATGGCCAGTTGCATGTTCTCCAAGGTTTGCACCAACAAGCCCGCCACAAACAAATCGCGGTAAGGCTTGGAGTCAGCGGGCACCACATACCAAGGCGCTTTCGCGGTACTGGTGGCGGACAGCGCGTCTTCGTAGGCTTGGGCAAACTTGGGCCAGAGGAGGCGGTCTTCAAAGTCAGAAGGTTGCAGCTTCCAGTGCTTGAGCGGGTCATCGAGGCGCGCTTGTAAACGTTCTTTTTGCTCACCCTTTGAAATGTGCAAATAACACTTGACGACGGTGATGCCCTCATCGACCAGCAGGGACTCGAAATTCTTGATGTGTTCGTAGCGCTCTTCGCAGGTGTCTTTTTTCACCCAGCCCCGCACGCGGGTGACCAGCACGTCTTCGTAGTGGCTGCGGTTGAAGATGACCATCTCTCCCAGCGCAGGTGTTTTGTGGTGGATGCGCCACAAAAAGTCATGGCTTTTTTCGACAGGACTGGGGGCGCCAAATGCCTCGGCGCGCACACCGAGCGGGCTGACATGGGTGAACACACTGCGAATCACGCCATCCTTGCCCGCCGTATCCATGCCTTGAAACACCACCAGCAAGCCCTTGTCCTTGCCCGCATGTAAAGTACTTTGCAGCTTGTTGAGTTTGTCGCCGAGTTTGGTCAGTTCGCGCTCCCACTCTTCGTCGGTGGGCAGGTCTTTGGCTTTGGGCAGCGTGTCAATGTCGTGCAATTTGAAATTGCTGTTGGGTTTGACACGCCAAGGAGAAAAATCTTTGTGTTCCATGGGCAGAGTGTAGGCAGATTAGAATATTTAAAAATTGACACGACTTCGTGTCGACGTGTGATCGGGAGAGACTGCCAACGCCACCGCGTGCTGGGCAGCGCCGAAGGAGCAACCGCCCCGGAAACTCTCAGGCAAAGGGACCGGTCACATGCACTTATCTCTGAAGAGCTGCTGGCGCATTCGTCCGCCAGTGCACCGAAGGAGCAAACGGTCTGCCTTGGCAGCACTGTGAATCTCTCAGGTACAAAAACAGAGGGGGCGCTCTTGGTTCGCGGCTTGCGAGCCTAGCGCTCAACCCCTCGACGTTTTTGAAAGCTCTCTTCCTATGAAAACTATTGCAGTCAGTGGTGGCGGTATCACCGGCGTGACCACCGCCTACGCGCTCGCCAAACGCGGCTTTGCCGTGACCTTGTTTGAACGCCATCGCTACGCCGCCATGGAAACCTCTTTTGCCAACGGTGGCCAGCTGTCGGCGTCGAATGCCGAGGTGTGGACCCACTGGTCCACCCTCCTCAAAGGTTTGAAGTGGATGCTTAAAAGTGACGCACCTTTATTGGTCAACCCCGCGCCGACTTGGCACAAAATTTCTTGGTTTACTGAGTTCATGGCTGCCATGCCCCACTACGAACGCAACACCGTCGAGACAGCACGCTTGGCGGTGGCCGCCCGTCAACACCTGTGTGCGTGGGCGCAAGAAGAAGGCATTGACTTCGACCTAAAGAAGGAAGGCATTCTGCACATTTACCGCGACAAAAAAGGCTTTGA
>JAVLFR010000011.1:0-9051 GCA_046052785.1 Limnohabitans sp.
TTAAGTCGTCGGCAGCGTCAGATGTGTATAAGAGACAGACCATGACGTGCGCCCGCTCAAGGCAGCGGCAAACAAAGCCGCATCGGGGACATCACGCGCGATTGTGCCCAAAGTGTCCAAGGTGTCCGACAAGGGCTTGGCCCCCGCGCGGTGGATGCCGCCAAAGCTGGGCTTGAAGGCCACGATGCCGCAATAAGCCGCTGGGCGCGTGAGCGAGCCCGCGGTTTGTGAGCCAAGCGCCAGCGGCACCATGCCATCCGCCACCGCCGCGGCCGAGCCCGAAGACGAGCCACCAGGTGTGTGTGCGAGGTTGCGCGGATTGCGGGTTTGGTTGGGTTGGAAAGTGGCGAGTTCGGTGGTCACGGTTTTGCCCATCACCACCGCACCGGCCGCACGTGCCAACGCCACGCAGGTGGCGTCGCTCGCAGGCTGGTGGCCCGCATACACGGGCGAGCCATACGAGGTGGGCATGTCAAAGGTGTCGATGAGGTCTTTCACGCCAATGGGCAGGCCATGCAACAGGCCTTGGTGCGCGCCTTGGTCCAAGGCTTTGGCTCTGGACAAGGCGGCATCACGCGCCACATGGGTCCAAGCTTGCACCTCAGGCTCGCGGGCGTCGATGCGTTCTAGGCAATCGCGCACCAAGTCTTCAGCACGCAAGGTGCGCTGGGCCAATTGATGGGCGGCCTCACAGGCGCTTAAGGGGAACTTGGGCATGGGGTGGGTCTCCGAGGGAACGCAAACAAACACCCATTTTGCTACGGCTGGCCCGCAGCCGCCGTCATCTGCGCTTAAGCCGCTTCGCGGTAAAACGGCCCCGCGCTCAAGGCGCGGACGGGCTGGTCTGACACCGCGAGGCCAATGGCTGCGATGTGCTCGGGCGTGGTGCCGCAGCAGCCGCCCACAATGTTGACCAAGCCTTCGGCGGCAAATTCGTGCAGCAAGCGGCTGGTCACCTCGGGCGTTTCATCAAAGCCCGTGTCGCTCATGGGGTTGGGCAAGCCCGCATTGGGGTAGCAGCTGATGAAGGTGTCGCCCGCCACTTTGTTGAGTTCTTGAATATAGGGGCGCATGAGCGTGGCACCCAAGGCGCAGTTCAAGCCAATGGCCAGCGGCTGCGAATGGCGCACGCTGTGCCAAAACGCGGTCACGGTTTGGCCGCTCAAAATGCGGCCCGACGCGTCGGTCACCGTGCCGCTGATGATGAGGGGCAGACGCTCGCCCGAGGCGTCAAAAAATTCTTCAATCGCAAACAGCGCAGCCTTGGCATTGAGCGTGTCAAAAATCGTTTCGACCAGCAGCACATCCGAGCCGCCTTCGACCAAGGCTTTGACTTGGTCGTAGTAGGCGGCGCGCAATTCTTCAAAGTTCACATTGCGTGCGCCTGCATCGTTCACATCGGGGCTGATGCTGGCAGTTTTGGGCGTGGGGCCCACCGCGCCGGCCACAAAGCGGGGTTTGTCGGGCGTGCTGTATTTGTCGCAGGCTGCGCGCGCGATGCGGGCCGAGGCGAGGTTCATCTCGTAGGCCAAGTCGGCCATGTCGTAGTCCGCTTGCGCGATGGTGGTGGCGCCAAAGGTGTTGGTCTCGATCAGGTCTGCACCAGCCGCGAGGTAGCGCTCATGGATGTCACGAATCACATCGGGGCGGGTGAGGCTGAGCAACTCGTTGTTGCCCTTGACGTCTTGGTGGAAGTCTTTGAATCGGTCACCGCGGTATTGGGCTTCGCCGAGTTTGAAGCGCTGAATCATGGTGCCCATCGCACCGTCGAGGATGGCGATGCGGTGTTTCAAAATATCAGGCAGGGCTTGCGCGCGGGTGTAGGTCGGGGCTTTCATGTCTCGAATTGTAGAAGTGCGACGAAGCCGCCATGATGCGCGCGTGAATGGCGCTTGAATCGCGCGATCAAGGCGCTGGCGAAATCAGCTCAAACGACAAGGCCGCGCTCGGCTGCACCGTCACCTTGACCGCGCGCACATCGGAGGCACCTGGCACGATCAAACGCGTGATGTTGGACAAGGGCTGGCGGTTCAAGCTGAAGGGCTGGTCCAGTTTGAACTTGTGGCTGTCGCCGTGGATGACCAACACCGGTTTGCCCCAGCGCTGGGCCAAGGGCAGCAAGGTTTCGCCGATGCTTTGGCGAAAGCCAGACCAACTGGGAAAGTCTTCGTAAATGCTTTTGGAATCAAACACATCGGCTTGGAAGGCAAACACAATCAAGCTGGGGTTTTGCGAGGCGGCGTCTGCAAAGGCCGACTGAATCCAAGCGATGTTGGCGGCGTCACGCTCATAAAACTCGCGACTCGCCGCCGCATCGCGCGCTTCTAAATTGTTGTTGCTGCCCACGATGTGCACTGTGTTGAACTGCACACCTTGGTGCTGCCAACGCAAGTTTTCTACATAAGTGGCAAAGGCTGGCATGCGCTGGGCTTGGCTTTGCACACGCAGGGGTTGGCTGCCCAGCGACTGGCCCGGTTTGAAAAAGACTTTGCGCAAAGCGGCCAAACGCTCCAACGGGTCGTAGCCCCCGTTGTTACTGCGATGGCAATCGGTCCACTCGTTGTCGCCCGGGGTGAACACCAGCGCGCCTTTGAAGCGCTGAAAGTGCTCGCGCTGATGGGCAAACTCTTCGTCGCTGCACAAGGTGGAGCCAGATTTGAAATCGCCCACGTGGATGGAAAAATCTGGCCCGACTTGGTTGATGCGCTCGATCAGCGCACGGTAAGGACCGTAGGCTTTTTCAGGCGAGCCGTAAGGCAAATCGCCCAAGGCCACAAACGAAAAAGCGTGCTGCGCTTGCACGGCTGGCAGGAACAAAAAGAGACCAAGGGTCAAACAAAAACGAAGCACAGTGTGTTTCATGGGGCGTGGGTAATCTAGGGTTGAATGTGGGTGCGCAATTTTGCGCTATTGTGACCTCGCCATGACCCAATGGGGGACAATGCGTGCTCTTTGGCTGTCACAGGTTTTTGTTTTGTCCTCTCCGTTGAGCATCTTGCGCGAGGTTTTTGGTTATGACGCGTTTCGCGGCCCGCAGATGGCCATCGTCAACCACGTGTGCCAAGGCGGCGATGCACTGGTGCTCATGCCCACAGGCGGCGGCAAATCGCTGTGTTACCAAATCCCCGCGATTGCACGCCAACGCGCAGGCCACGGCATCACCATCGTGGTGTCCCCGCTCATCGCCCTCATGCATGACCAAGTGGGGGCGCTGCACGAAGCGGGCGTAGAGGCGGACTTTTTAAACTCCAGCCTCAGTGGGGAAGAGGCCAACGCGGTCGAGCAACGGCTGCGCCGCGGCGACATCACGCTGTTGTATGCCGCGCCCGAGCGCATCACCACGCCGCGTTTTTTGGCACAGCTCGATGCCTTGCACGCACAAGGCCAGCTCAGCCTATTTGCCATTGATGAAGCGCATTGCGTGAGCCAATGGGGCCACGACTTTCGCCCCGAATACCGCGCCCTCACGGTGCTGCACGAGCGTTACGCGGGCGTGCCCCGCATGGCGCTGACGGCCACGGCTGACGCGCTCACCCGCGCCGACATCGTGGAGCGCTTGCAGCTCGAACAGGCGCAGCAGTTTGTCAGCAGCTTTGACCGCCCCAACATCCGCTACACCATTGTGGAGAAAAAAGACGCTTCGCTGCAATTGCTGCGTTTCATTCAGCGCAAACACACCGGTCCCTATGGCCAAGACAGTGGCATCGTCTATTGCCAATCGCGCAAGCGGGTGGAAGAAGTCGCCCGGCTGCTGTGCGACGCGGGCATTGCCGCGCTGCCCTATCACGCAGGCCTAGACAGTGCGGTTCGACAAAAGCACCAAAACCGTTTTTTGCGTGAGGAAGGTTTGGTGATGGTGGCCACGATTGCATTTGGCATGGGCATCGACAAACCTGATGTGCGGTTTGTGGCGCACTTGGACATGCCCAAAAACATCGAAGGCTATTACCAAGAAACTGGACGCGCAGGCCGCGACGGCCAAGCCGCGCACGCGTGGATGGCCTATGGCCTGAATGATGTGGTGAACCAACGCCGCATGATTGACGAAAGCCCCGCAGGCGAGGAGTTCAAACAAGTCATGCGCGGCAAGCTCGATGCGCTGCTGGCCTTGGCCGAGGCCACGGACTGCCGACGGGTGCGACTGCTTGGCTACTTTGGTGAGCCCTACGCGCCCGACCATGGGCCCGCACAAACCGAGCCCAGCCCAAGCGAGGGGCCGCGCTATCGTTGTGGCAATTGCGACAACTGCCTGCAACCCCCTGACATTTGGGATGGCACCGAGGCCGCCCGCATGCTGCTGTCGACCATCTACCGCATCCAGCAACAAAGCGGCATGTCGTTTGGCGCCGGCCACGTGATGGACATCTTGCGTGGCAAAACCACCGACAAAGTCACGCAATACAGCCACGACAAACTCAGCACATTTGGTATTGGCGCACCCTTCAGTGAGGTGCAATTGCGCGGCGTGCTGCGCCAACTCATCGCACTGGGTGCCTTGGGCGTGGATGCGCAGGCCTTCAACACTCTGTATTTGACCGAGGCCTCGCGGGCGGTGCTCAAGGGCGAAGTGACCGTGCGCCTGCGTGCGTCTGTCTCCACCGAAGCGGCCCGCAAGGGCGACCGCAAATCCAAGGGCGCCGTCAGCGGCACCGCCAAGCCAGCGCCCCTGGCGCTAGACGAAGCTGGCCAACAACGCTACGACGCCCTCAAAGCTTGGCGTGCCGAAGTGGCCAAGTCGCATAACCTGCCCGCTTACGTGATCTTTCACGATGCCACTTTGGCCGCCATCGCCCAGGCCGAGCCGCAAGATCTCACGGCCCTGCAAGGCATTGCGGGCATCGGCGTGAAAAAACTTCAGGCCTATGGCGATGAGGTGTTGCGGGTGGTGGCGCTGCCAGCCTAAGCGGCCCTGATGAGGGGGATGTTGCATTTCCCCTAGAATTAAGCCAAGTTCAAATTTTTAGAGGAAGCATCTCATGTCCGACCACACACCAGAAAACGGCAAAGAACAAGACGTCGTCGAATCCATCGTGCCCATGATGCCCATCGTGTTGCCCGTGGCCGGTGGCGTCTTGATGTTCCTGATGATTTTCATCGCCATGTACATGGCCTAAAACTTGAATCTAACCGACGTTTAGTCGGTTTTTTGCACCACAAAGCGCCTATCTTGGCGCTTTTTTATTTGTAACTTTAGATTAGGCCAAACCCAAGAAGTTACCTAAATGGGCCTTAAAAGTAATACTTTTCCCGCTTTTCACGTAACTCTTAGGGTTTTTGCAAGCTTGCGCATCGGCAGAGTTTCATAAAATAGCCATCCCGCTGGTGTCGGCCAGCAGCAATGAATTGAGGTCAGGGCCTCGCGCCAAATCGACTGGACCCTGGCCTCAATTTTTTGACTTAGGAGCTCCCCATGAACATCCACGCACCCGCGTACGTAAAAAACCCCAAGCTCATTGCTTGGGTCGCAGAAATGGCCGCCTTGTGCAAGCCAGACAACATCTACTGGTGCGACGGCAGCCAAGAAGAATACGACCGCTTGTGCCAACAGTTGGTCGATGCGGGCACTTTCAAAAAGCTCAACGCCGCCAAGCGCCCCAACTCTTTCTTGGCTTGGTCTGATCCCACCGACGTGGCCCGCGTGGAAGACCGCACGTACATCTGCTCCGAGAAAAAAGAAAACGCGGGCCCCACCAACAACTGGATGGCCCCCGCTGAGATGCGCGCCACCTTGCACCCGCTGTTTGACGGCTGCATGAAGGGCCGCACCCTGTACGTGATTCCTTTCAGCATGGGCCCCATGGGCTCGCACATTGCCCACGTGGGCATTGAGTTGTCAGACAGCCCCTATGTGGCGGTGAGTCAAAAAATCATGACCCGCATGGGCAAAGCCGTGTATGACGTCATTGGCACCGATGGCCACTTCGTGCCTTGCGTGCACACCGTGGGCGCGCCTTTGCAAGCGGGCCAAGCCGACGTCAAGTGGCCTTGCAACAAAACCAAATACATCGTGCATTACCCCGAGACCCGCGAAATTTGGTCTTACGGCTCAGGCTATGGCGGCAATGCGTTGCTGGGCAAAAAATGCTTTGCGCTGCGCATCGCCTCCAACATGGGCCATGACCAAGGCTGGTTGGCCGAACACATGCTCATCTTGGGCGTGACCAACCCCGAAGGCAAAAAGTACCACGTGGCCGCCGCGTTCCCCAGCGCTTGTGGCAAAACCAACTTCTCCATGCTGGTGCCGCCCGAAGGCTTTGACGGCTGGAAAGTCACCACGATTGGTGACGACATTGCTTGGATCAAACCCAACGCCGACGGCAAGTTGTACGCCATCAACCCCGAAGCGGGCTACTTTGGCGTGGCCCCTGGCACCAACTTCCACACCAACCCCAACTGCATGGCCAGCTTGGACAAGAACGTGATTTACACCAACGTCGCACTCACCGACGACGGCGATGTGTGGTGGGAAGGCATGGAAAAAGACACGGGCAAATTGCCCGACCATTTGATCGACTGGCAGGGCAAAGACTGGACCCCAGCCATTGCCAAAGAAACAGGTGCCAAAGCCGCCCACCCCAACGCCCGCTTTACCGTAGCGGCGACCAACAACCCCGCATTGGACAGCCAATGGGATGACGCCAACGGCGTGGCCATTGACGCCTTCATCTTTGGTGGCCGCCGCTCCACCACCGTGCCCTTGGTCACCGAAGCACGCAACTGGACCGAGGGCGTGTACATGGCTGCCACCATGGGCTCAGAGACCACCGCCGCGGCCGCTGGCCAACAAGGCGTGGTACGCCGTGACCCCTTCGCCATGCTGCCCTTCATGGGCTACAACATGAGCGACTACTTCCAGCACTGGCTCAATATGGGCGACACGCTCAAAGCGGGCGGCGCCAAAGTGCCTTCGATTTACTGCGTCAACTGGTTCCGCAAGGGCGAGGACGGCAAGTTTGTGTGGCCCGGCTACGGCGAGAACATGCGCGTGTTGAAGTGGATGATTGACCGCATCGAAGGCAAAGCACAGGGCAAAGAAAACGTGTTTGGCGTGAGCCCCACCTACGAAGAAATCAACTGGACTGGTTTGAGCTTCACGGCTGAGCAGTTCAAAACCGTCACCAGCATCGACAAAGCCGCGTGGGTGGCGGAGTTGAAACTGCACGAAGAGCTCTTCACGCAATTGGCCTACCACTTGCCCGCTGAAATGACGACCACCAAGGCGGCTTTGGCCGCGCGTTTGGAAGCCTAATTCGGCGTTTGCGACTTGCGGCATTTGCCGCCATCAAAAGCACCAAGCCCCGCGAGCTGCCAAGCTGGCGGGGCTTTTGTTTGGAGGCGCCAGCTCACAACCAGCCGCGCTTGCGAAAACGCCAATACAAGAATGCAGCCGTCGAGCCAATAATGCCCAGCGCCAGGGGGTAGCCATAAGCCCATTTCAGCTCGGGCATCACTTCAAAGTTCATGCCCCAGATGCCTGCCAACGCGGTGGACACTGCAAAGATGGCGGCCCAAGCCGCTAGGCGCTTGGTGACCTCGGACTCTTCAATGGTCACCAAAGACAGATTGACCTGAATCGCTGTGGCGATGGTGTCGCGCACGGCGTCAATGGCGCTGTTGATGCGCGCCAAGTGGTCGTGCACATCCCGAAAATAATCTTGGCTGGCTTGGCACACCGCAGGCACACGGCCACCATGGAGCTTGCCCACCACCTCCAGCAAAGGGGCCACGGCATGGCGCAAGGTCGAGCTTCTGTGTTTGAGGGCATAGAGCTGCTCGATGTTCCAACGCGGTGAACCTCGCTCGAAAATTTGATCTTCCACGGCTTCAAGATCCGCCTCCAAGGCTTCGATCAACGGGAAATACCGATCCACCACCGTGTCCATCAGGGCGTAGGCCACAAAGCCCGAACCTTGTTTGAGCAACTCTGGTTCGCGTTCGCAGCGCTCGCGTACGCCCAAGAAGTTTTGCTGGCTGCCGTGACGCACTGACAACACAAAGTTGTGGCCCACAAACACCGCCACTTCGCCCACGTGCACCTCATCTTGCTGCATTTCCAACAATTGCATGACCACAAACACGATGTCACCGTACTCTTCAATTTTGGGGCGCTGGTGACCTCGCGACGCGTCTTCTAAGGCCAAAGGGTGAAGGTCGAATTCTTCTTGCATTTGCGCCAGCTCTGCGGGCGAGGCATCACGCAAGGCCACCCAAATAAAGCAACCTGGTTTGACCAGCCAATCGCTGATGTCCGCGATGGGAATGTCCGCTAGCTTTTGGCCGTCTTGATAAGCCACGCAATTGATGAGCATGCTGTCACCCCCTCTGGAGCCGTTGAAAAGTAATTACCCGCGACTATAAGGTGCTGCTTTGTTTGCAAGACAATGGTGTTTTTGATAGAGCTGACATGAACGCCCGCCTTGCCTACACATTTCGCACCGCCGCCCTCGCCCTGAGCTTGACCGCCCTGCCCGTCATGCCCGTGATGGCCCAAGCCGTCATCAAGATTGGCGAGATCAACAGCTACAAAGCCCAGCCCGCTTTCTTAGACCCCTACAAAAAGGGCATGGAGCTGGCGGTCGAAGAAATCAACGCCGCCGGTGGGGTGAACGGCAAGCCACTGCAACTCATCACCCGTGACGACAACGCCTCACCCGGCGACGCCGTGCGTGCCGCCGAAGAGCTGCTGAGCCGCGAAAAAGTGGATGTGCTCTCAGGCGCGTTCCTGTCGCACATTGGTTTGGCGCTGGGCGACTTTGCCAAACAACGCAAAGTGTTCTTCCTGGCGGGCGAACCGCTGACCGACAAAATGGTGTGGCAAAACGGCAATCGCTACACCTACCGTTTGCGCGCCAGCACCTATATGCAAGTGGCCATGCTGGTGCCCGAAGCCGCCAAACTCAGGAAAAAGCGCTGGGCGGTGGTCTACCCCAACTACGAATACGGCCAGTCGGCGGCGGCCACTTTCAAACAACTGTTGAAGGCCGCGCAACCCGATGTGGAGTTTGTGGCCGAGCAAGCCCCCGCGCTGGGCAAAATTGACGCGGGCTCTGT
>JAVLFR010000012.1:0-13121 GCA_046052785.1 Limnohabitans sp.
GTGATGTGCCACCGATCACCGCCTATGAATGGATGCAGTCGGGCCAAGCCGTCATGGTTGACGTGCGCAGCGACGCCGAGCGTGAATGGGTGGGTTTTGTGCCCGGCGCTGTCCCCGTGGCATGGAAGCAATGGCCGGGTATGGCCATGAACCCATTGTTTGATGAGGCGGTGAAAGCCGCAGCGGGCGGAAAAAAAATTGTCTTGTTGTGCCGCAGCGGCGTGCGATCGATCGCCGCCGCGCAACGTGCCACCCAATTGGGTCTGGAGGCTTACAACATCCTGGAAGGCTTTGAGGGAGATGCGAATCCCGACGGCCATCGCGGCAGCCAAGGCGGCTGGCGCATGCGCGGTTTGCCATGGCGTCAAAACTGAAACACCCATGACATTTCTTGCACTTGATGTGGGCAACACACGCCTGAAATGGGGCCTGTACGCCAGCCCTGCGCCAGGCGCCAAACTGTTGGCCGGCGGCGCGGTGTTTTTAGAAAACATTGATCGATTGGCCGACGAGGACTGGCGAATCCTGCCTGAGCCCACGCACATGCTGGGCTGCATTGTGGCGGGCGAGGCCATTCGCCGCCGCGTGGAAGAGCAGATGGAAATGTGGGACATCACCCCCCACTGGGCAGTGTCGTCCACCGCCGAGGCGGGCATGACCAACGGCTACGATCACCCGACCCGCTTGGGCGCAGACCGTTGGGTTGCTATGGTTGGCGCGCACGCCCGCATGTTGCAACAGTTCAAAGGCCTCGCACCCAAGCCCATGGTGGTGGTCATGGTCGGCACGGCGGTCACGGTGGAGGCAATTGACGCCAGTGGCAAGTTCTTGGGTGGCCTGATCTTGCCCGGCCACGGCATCATGTTGCGGGCCTTGGAGTCGGGCACGGCTGGGCTGCGTGTGCCCACAGGCGATGTGTGCGAATTTCCCACCAACACCAGCGACGCGCTGACCAGCGGCGGCACCTACGCCATCGCTGGCGCGGTCGAACGCATGGTGCAGCATGTGCGCCAACATTGCGGCGCAGAACCCGCTTGCTACATGACGGGTGGTGCAGGCTGGAAGATGGCGCCTAGCATGTCGGTGCAGTTTGAACTGGTGGATTCGCTCATCTTTGATGGCTTGCTGGAAATTGCCCAGCAACGACTAGACCACCCAACGCCTTTGTGGCCCTCGCGTTCGTTGTTTTGACCCGCGCGGCTCTTGCAATTTAGGGGATAGCCCTTCATGACAAAGGGTGGGTCCAACGGCTAGACTCCAGCCATGAAAGTCCTCGATTCCCTCACCCAGCAAGCCCCTTCGATTGCGGCCATTCGTCGCGACATCCACGCCCACCCGGAGTTGCGTTTTGAAGAAATTCGCACCGCCGACTTGGTGGCGCAAAAGCTGACCGAGTGGGGTATTCCCATCCACCGCGGCATGGGCACCACAGGCGTGGTGGGTATTTTGAAATGCGGCACGAGCGAACGCGCGATTGGCCTGCGCGCCGACATGGACGCCTTGCCCATGCAAGAGTTCAACCAATTTGCCCACGCCAGCCAACACGCAGGCAAGATGCATGCATGCGGCCACGATGGGCATGTGGCCATGTTGCTGGCTGCGGCGCAACACCTGTCGAAGCATCTAAACTTTGATGGCACGGTGTACTTTATTTTTCAACCCGCCGAAGAGGGCGGTGGCGGCGCGCGCGAAATGATTCGCGATGGTTTGTTTGACAAATTTCCCATGCAAGCCGTCTACGGCATGCACAACTGGCCAGGTTTGCAAGAAGGCCAGTTTGCACTCAGTCCAGGCCCCGTCATGGCGTCGAGCAATGAATTCAAAATCACCATCCACGGCAAAGGTTGTCACGCCGCGCTGCCCCACAACGGCATCGACCCGGTGATGGTGGCCTGCCAAATGGTGCAAGCCTTTCAAACCATCATCAGCCGCAACAAAAAACCAGTGGACGCGGGCGTGATTTCGGTCACCATGATCCACACGGGCGAGGCCACCAACGTGGTGCCCGACCAGTGCGAGTTGCAAGGCACGGTGCGCACCTTCAGCATCGAGGTGTTGGACATGATTGAGCAGCGCATGCGTGACGTGGCCGCGCACACCAGCGCCGCCTTTGGTGCCACCTGCACTTTTGCGTTTGTGCGCAACTACCCACCCACTATCAACCATCCGGCTGAGGCTGAGTTTGCGCGCTCGGTAATGGCCGACATCGTGGGCGCCCATAACGTGGTGGCGCAAGAGCCCACCATGGGCGCAGAAGATTTCTCGTACATGTTGCAAGCCAAGCCAGGGGCCTATTGCTTCATTGGCAATGGCGACGGCGTGCACCGAGAAATCGGCCACGGGGAAGGGCCATGCACCTTGCACAACCCCAATTACGACTTTAATGATGCGCTGATTCCTTTGGGCGCCACCTATTGGGTCAAGCTGGTTGAAGCTTCGCTGCGCTAATTGCCCTAATTGGGGTCAGAGCCTAATTAATTTGCGATTCAATATCCGTGGAATAGGCGGTCGAGGGCGCTAGAAATCAAACTTTGCTGATCGCTCAAACTCATGACGTGGTTTTTTAGTACGCGCTTTGGAACCGCTGCAAGTTTGGGTGTTTCTAAGAAACACGAAACACCTTCGATATCGAAAATAGGCGTTAAATCCTTCGCAAAATGCACGACAGGGAACTTATCAACCCGTCTTAAGGGAATCACAACGCGTGTATCCAAGCCGTCTAGCAAAGCGCATTGAACATCCAGCAAATAGGGGGTTGATGTCGCCAACTGTCCCGTATTTTGGTACACATCAAAACGCGCCATTAAAAGGTTCTCCACGCATCAAGTGGTAGCGACTCTTCGGCCACAGTTTGGTTATAGGCTTGGATGAAGTCCGCGTGCTCAGCCTTCCACCTCGCCTCTTTTTCTTTGCGAACCAGCTCACGCAAATGTGCATCGCAAGCCTTTGAAATATTGATGCCAAGCGCTTTCGCCTCAGCCAACACATCTGTAGATAAAGTCAGGTTGGCAGCGCGTTTAGCGCCTTGCGGCTGTGGTTGTGGGTGCATGATGTATTGATGCGCATTTGTGATGCGCATACTTTACTGGCATCAGGCAATGATCGCAAGAAAAACTTGGGCTTCAATAGGCCGCCAACAATGCCCCTAAGTGCGCTTTGTGCTCCGCAGTTGTATAGGGCAGCAACAAGCTCAACACACTCTTCGCCCCGCGCAGCAGTGACGCTTGGGCACTTTGGGGCTCTAGCGCATGGCGCGGGTCGCGTACATATTCGTAGCTCAGCCACCACGTCAGCATCACCACCATGTGTGTCGCGGTGGCCTCGCGCTCGGACACCGTCATGGCCAAGCTGCCACCGTGCTCAAGGCTGTCGAGCAGGGTGCGAAAAGCGGTGGTTTTGTGCAGCAACGCGTCTTTGATGTGTGTTTCTAGCTTGCGGTTTTTGCTGAGTAAATCGTTCAAATCGCGGTACAAAAAGCGGTATTGCCACACCAACTCAAACAGCGTGTGCATAAAAAACCAAGCGTCTTCCACGTCATGCACACCAGGCGCCGCCTCGAGCAATTCATCCAACGCAGCTTCATAACGGTTGTACAACGCCGTCACCAACTCTTCTTTGGCGGGGTAGTGGTAGTACAGGTTGCCAGGGCTGATGTTGAGCTCGGACGAGATCAAGGTTGTCGACACATTGGGCTCACCAAAGCGGTTAAACAGCGCCAGCGTGACTTCCAAAATACGCTCTGCGGTGCGGCGTGGCGCTTTCTTTGCCATGGTTAACTTTTTGGATGAATAGAGGTGATGAATGGGGGTCAGAACCCAATTACTTCTTCACTACTTTTTTGGCGGGCGCTTTCTTTGCAGCAGGCTTCACCGAAGGCTTAGTCGCTGTTTTGCTGGCAGCTTTGGTGCGGGCGCTCAGTTTGGCCTCAAGTTCATCGACGCGCGCATGCAACGCTTGCATCTCGGCAGCCGAAGGCAAACCTAAGCTGTGCAAAGCCTTGGCCACGCGTTCTTCAAAAATACCTTCCAACTTGCCCCATTGACCCGAGGCGCGCTCGCTCAGTGTGTGCGCCGCTTGGGTGGCTTTATGCGTGGCCTCGGCCAGCTTTTCTTCAGCGGTGGCGTGCACCTTGCGCTGCATCGTGATGCCGTCGCTCACCAGCTTTTCAAACGCCTTGGTGCCGTCTTCTTGCGCCTTGGCAAATGCGCCCAAGCCAGCCAGCCAAATTTGCTGGGCTTGCTCTTTCACGTTGTCCGACATCGCTGCAGGGTCGAAGGGGTTTTTGGTGGACATGGTGCAATCTCGCTAAAAAATAAGGTTCACTTTAACCCGACACAGACGAGGCAGCAACTAGATTTGCCCTCGTTCAATCAGGTAAGCTTCAAACCTCAATATGCACACCTTGGACACACACATCATTGACGAAAAATTGCGTGAAGTGCTAACAAACTTTCCGCAAATCACGCTCGCCATTGTGTTTGGCTCGGTGGCCAGTGGCCAAGCCCATGCTCAAAGCGATTTAGACCTAGCCGTCATCGCCGCAAAACCACTTCAAGCGGCTGAAAAAATTCAAATCATCGAAGCCTTAGCTTTAGCCACTGGGCGGCCGATTGATTTGGTAGATGTTCACTTTGCTCCCCAGCCTTTGCTGGGGCAGGTGCTGAAACATGGCCGCCGAATTTTGGGTTCGGATACCGCCTATGCGCAGTTGCTCTATCGCCACTTAATCGCACAAGCCGACTTTGTCCCATTGCAAAACAGAATCCTCGCAGAAAGGCGCATGGCATGGATAGGCAAGTAATTGACCAAAAGCTTGAATCGTTGCGACGTTGTTTGGTTCGGATTCAAGAAAAGTTTCCTGCTCGTGCAGACGAACTTCAAACCAACCTTGATCTACAAATGAGGCCATCAATTGGCAAATCGTTCACAGCATCGTTAGCGAGCACTTACAAGACTTCACTGAATTTGCCAAAGCCGTCGCTCATTGGGTTCCGTCAGCAAACGCCTAACTGACTTATTTCGACCGATTGTCAAAAATTGCCATTACTTTTAGAATGCAAAGTATGAGCACCATGAACATTTCATTGCCCGAAGCCCTCAAGTCTTTTGTAGACGTTCAGGTCACGAATCGTGGTTACGGCACCAGCAGCGAGTACGTTCGCGAACTCATCCGCAAAGACCAACAAGTTCAGCAGCTACGAGCTTTGTTGTTGGCTGGCGCCCAGTCGCCTGCTCAAAAGGCCGTCACCCCTGCCTACTTTGAGGCACTTCGCCAGAAGGTTACCAGCGGCCAAAGCTCGCAGAAGTGAAGCAAAAACCCGTCATTCCAAGGGCCTTGGCATTGCAAGATGTAGACGAAGCTGTGGCTTATTTGGTGCACCAAGAAGCAGCCGACGTAGCCCTTCAATTCATTGACGCCCTTCAGACGGCCTACACATTCATCAGCAAAAACGCATCAACGGGGTCGCCCCGCTACGCGCATGCGCTTGATCTGCCGGGATTGCGTTCATGGTCACTTAAGGGGCATCCTTATTTAATCTTTTATGTAGAGCAAGAAGCGCACATCGATGTATGGCGAGTCCTCCACATGAGCCGAGACATTCCTCAAGAACTCCAATGACCGCAACCAACACCCCCCAGTGGTATGTCGTCCATACCAAGCCCCGCCAAGAAACGCGCGCCTTGGACAACTTGCAAAACCAAGGTTTTGTTTGCTTTTTTCCCACCATGCAGGTGCAAAAACTGCGCAACCACAAAGTGCAAACCGTCACCGAGCCCATGTTCAGTCGTTACCTGTTTATCCAGCTCGACGACACCACCCAAAACTGGGGCCCCATCCGCTCCACTTTGGGGGTGAGCAAGCTTGTGAGCTTTGGTCACCAGCCTGCCAAAGTGCCACCCGAGTTCATCGCCCTTTTAAGAGAAGCGCCACCTGAAACCTTAGAACGCATGTTTGCGCCGGGTGACAACATCCAAATTGCCAGCGGCCCGCTCAAAGGCCTAGAGGGCCAATACATTGCCCATGACGGCGAAACCCGCGCTTTTGTGTTGGTCGACTTGCTAGGCCAGCCGCAAAAACTGCGCATGGCGGTGGAGAGCTTGCGCGTGGCTTGAGCCCAAAGGTAAAAAACCCTTGTTATTGTTAGTAGATAATATGCAACCTTTTCAATTACACCCTCAAGCTGGTGCCCACGCAATCTAAATCCCTCCACCCTAAGCACATTGCCATCATCATGGACGGCAATGGTCGTTGGGCCAAGCAGCGTCACTTACCTCGCAAAGTCGGGCATGCCAAGGGGGCGGGTGTGGTGCGCGATCTGGTGAAGTTCTGTGCTGATTCAGGCGTGCGCTACCTCACGCTCTACGCATTCAGCACCGAAAACTGGCATCGCCCCACGGAGGAGGTGTCTACGCTGTTGGGGCTCTTCATTCAGTACCTAGAAAAAGAAATGGCCAATATGCGCGCCGAGGGCGTGCGCCTCAAAGTGTTGGGCGACATCAGCCGTTTCTCGCCCGAGCTGCAGCAGCGCATCCACGATGCCGAGGCGGACACGCTGGCTAAACCCAAAATCACCCTCAACGTGGCGGCCAACTACGGCGGGCGTTGGGACATCGTGCAGGCCGTGCAAGCTTGGCAGCAGGCGCACCCCGGCGCCAACGCCGCCGAGCTGACGGTTGACAACTTTGGCCAATACCTCAGCACTGCGGGCATGCCCGATGTCGATTTGATGATCCGCACGGGTGGTGAATACCGCATCAGCAACTTCCTTCTTTGGCAAGCCGCCTATTCCGAGCTGTATTTCACCGACACGCTGTGGCCCGACTTTGATACCAAAGAACTCCAAAAGGCCTTTACTTGGTTTGCAGACCGCGAACGTCGGTTTGGTAAGTTATCAAGCAAGTAAACTAGGGTGAATTCACCCCAGCACAAACCCATGTCCACACACTCTCAGTTGCCCTCTGGTATTTCGTTTCGTTTAAGTGGTGTGGTCAAGCGGGCCATGTTTGCAAGTGTTGCAACCGCTGCACTGGTTTGCCAAAACACAGCGTGGGCCCAAACCGCACCCGTTAACCCTTTAGCTGCTGGCGGCGCAGGTGCTGCAGGTGGCGCTGCCGGTTTTAGCATGGGCGCCATGTCCGCAGGCGGCGTGCCCTCCATCCGCTCTGCCGATCCTGCCAATTCGCAAGCCACTACCGCCATGAGCAACGCGGCCAACGCCGCCTTGCTCATGCAGCCCGAGCCGCTCAAGCCCAATGAGTTTCAAAAGTTTGTCCTTGAAACCTCGGGCTACAAGCTGCCTTTGTACGGCCAGCAGTTTTTTGACAACGTGCAAGCCAACCAACGCGCCTTGCAGCTGCAACAAAGCAATATGCAATCACCGCAAACCAGCCCTCAGCCGGGTGGCCCTGCTGTGTTGCCTGGCATTGCCAGTGGCTTTGCCCCCGTCGACAACGCCCCTGTCAGTGGCGACTATTTGTTGGGTCCTGGCGACCAAGTGGTCATCCGTGGTTGGGGTTCGCTCGACATCGATGTGCGCACCCAAATCGACCGCAATGGCGCGGTCAACCTCCCGCGCGTGGGCGCCGTCACCTTGGCGGGCGTCAAAGCCGCCCAAGCCGAAGGCGTGCTGCACAGCGCCGTGAGCAAGTATTTCAAAGACTTCCAGCTCAGCGTCACCTTGGGTCAGTTGCGCACCGTCACCGTGTATGTGGTGGGCCAAGCTCGCCGCCCTGGCAGCTATGCGCTGTCTGGCGTGTCCACCCTGTCGAGCGGCTTGTTGGCCACAGGTGGCCCCAACGCCAGCGGCTCGATGCGCCGGGTGCAGCTCAAGCGTGCGGGCAAGGTGGTGGCCGAGTTTGACTTGTATGCCTTCTTGTCCCAAGGCGACAGCACGGGCGACATCAAGCTCACCGATGGCGACGTCATCGTCATTCCTCCCGCTGTGGGGCACATCGCGTTGGTGGGCAAGGTCAACAACCCTGCGGTCTACGAACTCAAGAACTCAACCGAAACCCTAGAGCAGTTGCTGTCCGTGGCCGGTGGCATGCCCGTCATTGCCGACCCCCGCCGTGTCAGCCTAGAGCGCTTATCGCCTAACCTTGCCCAGCCACGCAGCGTGGAAGACTTTGCGCTCGATGCCAAAGGCCTGCAAACGGCCCTGCGCAATGGTGATTTGCTCACCGTCTCGGCCATCTTGCCCGAGCTTAGCAACGCCGTAACCTTGCGTGGCAATGTGTCGCAGCCCATTCGCTTGGCTTGGAAGCAAGGCCTGCGCGTGCGTGACCTCATTCCTAACAAAGAAGCCCTCATCAGCCGCGACTCCATCCGTCGCCAAAATGAAACCTTGTTTGATGCCACCCAGCGCGAGCGCACCCAGCGCGAGCGCGAGATGATTGCCGACGATTTGCTGGACGACAAAGAAGTTACGCGCAATGCCCAGCCCCTGGCGATGAGCAAAAATAAACTCGAGTTCCGCGACCAGCGCGAGCAACGCCTGTTCTCGCAGCAAGCCAACATCGAGCCGCGCTACACCAAAGAAGTGCCCTCGGTCAGCGAAACCGTGGGCAACCTGTTTGACGAACTCAACTGGGACTATGCCGTCATCGAGCGCATCAACCGCAAAGACCAGTCCGTGAGCTTGGTGCCTTTCAATCTCGCCCGCGTCTTGGCCGACGCCAAAGACCCCGACAACCAACTGCTCGAGCCTGGGGACGTGGTCACCGTCTTCTCAGTCAACGACATTCGTGTGCCTATCTCTAAGCGCCGCGTGATGGTGCGCATTGAGGGCGAGGTCATGAGGCCGGGTATTTATCAGGTCCAGCCGGGTGAAACCCTCAACACTATTTTGCAAAAAGCTGGCGGCTTGTCGCACGACGCTTACTTGTTTGGCGGCGCTCTGTACCGCGAAGAAGTGCGCAAATCACAAGTCGACAACTTGCAAAAGCTGGTGCGCCGACTCGAGTCAGAGTCAGGTGCGCAGCTGGCCCAGCACAGCCAAAGCATGGGCGCTAGCACCGACGCCAACCTTGCACAAGCGCGTATCGCTGCGGCCCAAGTGGCGCAAAAGCAAGCCCTAGAGCGCGTCAAGTCGCTGCGCCCAGAGGGCCGTGTGGCCTTGGGCCTCGAGCCCGAGTTGTATAACTCGATCAAAAACTTGCCCGAAATCCGTTTGCAAAACGGCGACAAGTTCATCGTGCCACCCCGCCCCGACTTTGTGTATGTGTATGGCGCGGTCAACACCGAATCAGCCTTGGTTTACAAGGCTGGGCAGTCGGTGCGTGACTACCTCCAGCTCTCGGGCCTGAACTCGGCGGCTGATAAAAACGGTGTGATTTTGATGCGAGCAGACGGCTCCGCCCTAACGCACGATGGCTCGTGGTTTGGCGGCTCGGCTTTGAGCGCCAACGTGATGCCAGGCGACAGCATTGTGGTGCCCGACAAAGTGGACATGGAAGCCACCTGGAGCACCGTGGTGCGCAACACCAAAGACTTGACGCAAATCTTCTACCAACTGGGCTTGGGCGCTGCCGCACTCAAAACTTTGAAATAAGGCCGGCGCATGTCTGACATCAACACCCCCTTGGCTGGCGCCAACCTTCCTGTGCCTGACGTTGCTCAAGACGACGATGAAATCAGCTTGATCGACTTGGCCATTGCACTGGGCGAAGAAAAGAAAACCCTCTTCGCCGTGCCCGCCATCACCACCACCCTGGCCATTGTGGTGAGCTTGTTGATGACCCCTATCTTCACCGCTAAAACCGTGATGATGCCCCCCCAGCAGCAGCAAAGCGGTGCTGCATCTGCGCTGGCCAGCTTGGGTGGTTTGGCGGGTTTGGCGGGTGCTGCGGCAGGCATTAAAAGCCCAGACGAGATGTACATCGCCTTCATGCAAAGCGAAAGCATGCAAAACGCGCTCATTCAAAAGTTTGAACTCAAAGCGCGCTACGAAGCCAAAACCCTGGCTGATACGCGTGTCGCTTTGAAGGCGAATGTCAAAGTCACCGCCGACAAAAAAGCAGGCCTCATCACCATCGAAGCCGATGACAAAGACCCCGAGTTTGCTGCCCAACTGGCCAACGCCCATGTGGATGAGCTGCGCACCCTCTTAGGTCGTTTGGCTGTGACGGATGCCCAGCAACGCCGCAAATTCTACGAGCAGCAAATTGTCAAAACCCAAGAAGACTTGGCCAATGCCGAGTCAGACTTCCGCGCGGCCAAAGAAAAGTCGGGCATGCAAGTCACCGCCGTCATTGCTGAGGCGGGCGTCAAGGCCAGTGCCGAGCTACGCGGCCAAATCGCTGCCCGTGAAGTGCAGCTGCAAGCCATGGGTCGCTTTGCCACCGCCCAAAACCCCGACATGCAGCGCATGGGCAGCGAGCTGTCGGCCATGCGTGCCCAGTTGGCCAAAATAGAGCAGGGCAGTGGTGATGGCCTCAAGTCGTCCCCCACCCAGCAGCAAGCCGTGCGCGCCTACCGCGACATCAAAGCCCGCGAAGCCATGATGAATGTGCTGGTGGCCCAATACGAGTCAGCCCGTGTGGACGAAGCCAAAGAAGGCCACTTGGTGCAGCAGGTCGACATGGCCTCTGCGACCGAGCGCAAGGCCAAGCCTAAGCGTGCTTTGATTGTCATCGTGGCTGCCTTGGCTGGCTTGTTCTTGGGTGTGCTCATTGCGTTTGTGCGGCGTGCTGTGCGCAAGGCGGGGGAAGACCCTCAGTCTGCGCTGCAAATGCAGATGCTCAAAAAAGCCTGGCAGCTCAAAGGCAACTAAATGGCTCCAGTCGAGTTCAATCTGCCCGCTTTGTGGACCATCTTGGCGTCTTTTGTCGTCACGTTGTTGGCCACAGGCTTGGTGCGGCATTTTTCAATGCAGCACAGTTTTGGGCATGACAAAGACGAAGGTGTCCAAAAGTTTCATACTCAAACCACATCGCGTTTAGGTGGAGTGGGCATCATTGTGGGATTTTTTGTGGCCATTGCCTTGGCTGTCAAAACCATGCCAGAAGTGGCCTCGCTCAGCGGTTGGTTGCTCATTGCCAGCGTGCCTGTGTTTGTGGGCGGGCTGGTGGAGGACTTGACCCACCGCGTCTCACCCGGCATGCGTTTGGGGCTGGCCATGGCCTCCAGCTTGTTTGTGCTGTTTGTGCTCAATGTGGGTGTGTCTAGAACCGATATTGGCTGGATCGATTATTTGCTCACCATGCAACCGATTTTTATTGGGCTGACCATTGTGGTGGTCTCTGGCTTTATCAACGCCACCAACATCATTGATGGTTTTCATGGCTTGGCCAGCGGCACCATGGCGCTTGTGTTGCTTGGTTTGGCTGCGCTGGCCTATCAGGCGGCTGATTGGACCTTGGTGAACCTGTGCTTGGTCAGCTGCGCCGTGGTGTTGGGTTTCTTTTGCTGGAACTGGCCGTTTGGCAAGATATTTTTGGGCGACGCGGGTGCGTATTTGCTGGGCTTTTGGGTCATCGAGCTCGGCTTGCTGGTGGTCAACCGTTGCAGCACCATTTCCCCCATGGCCCCCCTCTTGGTTGGTCTGTACCCCATTGTTGAGACCGTCTTTAGCATGTACCGCCGCAAGTTTGTCAGGTCGCACCCCATGGGCCACCCAGACAGCTTGCACTTGCACACCTTGTTGTTTAGGCGTGTGGTGGCTAAAAATTACGTTGTTGCGCCCTATTTGTGGGTGCTCACGGTGGTCAATGCCGCTTTGGCTTTTTACTTTGCCAGCAACACCTTGGTTTTGCTGTGCTTGATGTTGCTGTTTGCCTTGGTTTATGTGGCGCTTTATGCCAATTTGGTGAAGTTCAAGACGCCTTCGTTTCTGAGTGTGTAGCAGCAGGGCAGGGCAACCGCAGCCTGAATGTCCCGAAGGTCTGGAAGCTCTCTGTCCGTCGCGCAAAGTGTCTACGGCATTAAAGTCAAAGCGGCCGTTCAAAAAGATTCTGCAATCGATAAATTGTTTTGTTCAAACTTCGAACAGAAGGCTTAAATACGGTACAGTTCAGCCTCGAACAAAAGTCGCTGCTTATCAGCTTAGCCGACCCTAAAACCGCACTGCCCCCCTGCGACACGGCACTGCGGTAGCTTGGCCGAAGCAAATTTTGATTCCTTTTAGTACCACTTTAAAGCTACCCCCATGACAAGCCGTCAAGCCAAGATCCAAGAAGACACCCATTTTCGGATCATGCGCATCTTGCAAGAAAACCCCGACCTGACCCAACGCGAGCTGGCTGAGAAGCTCGGCATGAGCGTGGGCGGGCTGAACTACTGCCTCAACGCCCTCATCGACAAGGGCCTGGTGAAGATGCAGAACTTCTCCAGCAGCAAGAACAAGTTCAAGTACGTGTACTTGCTCACGCCCATGGGCATTGCAGAAAAAGTGGCCCTGACCACCCGCTTCCTCAGCCGCAAGATGGAAGAGTACGAAGCACTCAAGTTAGAGATCGAGGCGCTTAAGTCTGAAGTCGACGTCCCCAACCAAGACAAAACACAAAAAGCATGACCCAAGCCACCCTCAACATCCTCTGCGGTAGCTGAGACATTTCCCTTTGGCACTTGCCCTTGAACTCTAGACCAAAAACATGAATCTACAAAATATCAAACTAGCCGTCATCGGCCTAGGCTACGTCGGCCTTCCCCTTGCGGTCGAATTCGGCAAGCAGCGCTCAGTCGTTGGCTTCGACATCAACCAAAAGCGCATTGATCAGCTTAAGGCTGGGCATGATTTCACCTTAGAAACCGAAACCGACGAACTGAAAACTTCTAAGCACCTGCAATTCAGCACAAACCTCGATGACCTGCGCAGTTGCAACGTCTACATCGTCACTGTGCCCACGCCGATTGATGAGCACAAACGCCCAGAACTCTCACCCCTCATCAAAGCCAGCGAGACGGTAGGCAAGGTGCTTAAAGCTGGCGATATCGTTATTTACGAATCTACCGTTTACCCCGGCTGTACCGAAGAAGACTGCGTGCCCGTGCTGGAAAAGTTCAGTGGTCTCAAATTTAACCAAGACTTTTTCTGCGGCTACAGCCCTGAGCGCATTAACCCTGGCGATAAAGAACACCGTATTACAACCATCAAGAAGGTAACGTCGGGCTCCACACCAGA
>JAVLFR010000013.1:0-11339 GCA_046052785.1 Limnohabitans sp.
CCTGGTGTGAAACCGCCAGTGACCGCGCCCGAAAAACTTGGGGAGTTGTCTCGATCGAAGTTCACGCCAAAAGCGGTTACCTTCGTGGTGTCCAAATTGTTAATTGAGATTTTTGGCATGATTAGAACTCCTGAAATTCAAAGGAACTACTTAATGTGCACATAAGTACATTCCGAATGATCCGATATTAGCACTGAAATTTAAAAAGTAAACACCAAGAAAAACAGTACCCGTCTGCGGGAAAACCATAATTTCTATAAATTAATACTAAATAACTTATTAAATAATTTAAATAGCTATTTATTAATATAAATAAAGAAATCAGTGGAAATTACAAGTTGTTCATTCGTCACGGTTGACCTTATCTGTCCTTGACTTACGACCCGGTTAACGCTCCGTACCCACCGACACGTCGTAGCCATGACGTTTGAGCAAGGCGTGTTGCTTGGCTTTACTCAGGTCATGGGCCACCATTTCTTTGACCATCTCGTCCAAAGTAATTTCGGGCACCCAACCCAGCTCTTTTTTGGCCTTGCTGGGATCCCCCAATAAGGTTTCCACCTCAGTGGGGCGGAAGTAACGTGGGTCAATGCGCACCACCACTTGACCCACCTTCAGTGCGGGGGCGTTGTCGCCTATGACCTCCAGCACCTTGGCAACTTCGTTGACGCCCTCGCCCTCAAAGCCCAAGGTCAGGCCTAGCTCGTGAGCGGTTTTCATGATGAACTCACGCACGCTGTATTGCACGCCCGTGGCAATCACATAGTCTTGAGGCTTGTCTTGCTGCAACATCATCCACTGCATGCGCACATAGTCTTTGGCGTGGCCCCAGTCGCGCAACGCATCCATATTGCCCATGAACAAGCAGTCTTCTAACCCCTGGGCGATATTGGACATGCCCCTGGTGATTTTGCGCGTGACAAAAGTTTCGCCACGGCGTGGACTTTCGTGGTTAAACAAAATGCCGTTGCAAGCGTACATGCCATAGGCCTCACGGTAGTTGACCGTGATCCAGTAGGCGTACAACTTGGCCACGGCGTAAGGGCTGCGTGGGTAAAACGGTGTGGTCTCTTTTTGCGGAATTTCTTGCACCAAACCGTAAAGCTCAGAGGTTGAGGCTTGGTAAAACCGAGTTTTTTTCTCGAGACCTAAAAGGCGGATGGACTCTAGCAAGCGTAAAGTGCCCATGCCGTCCACATCTGCCGTGTACTCGGGAGACTCAAACGACACCGCCACATGGCTTTGAGCGCCGAGGTTGTAGATTTCAGTGGGCTGAACTTCTTGGATGATGCGTGTGAGGTTGCTTGTGTCAGACAGATCACCGTAATGCAACTGCATATTCTTATTTTGCGTGTGAGGATCTTGGTAGATGTGATCAATGCGGTCCGTGTTGAACGAAGACGCACGACGCTTGATGCCGTGAACGGTATAGCCCTTTTCAAGCAAAAACTCAGCCAGGTAAGAACCGTCTTGTCCGGTAATACCCGTAATCAGTGCAACATTAGTCATCAAATATCCCGTAAGTAACTTCCGAAATATAGACTAAGTATTACCCGAAATTCAAAATAATCGATGACAAATTTGTCATATTTTTATGAATTTATGATATTTTTTACATTTGATGGATGGCTAAAGCTATGATTTGCCCTAGACAGCGCCTAAAGACTCAAGTTCATCTAAGTACATCCGATTCTTTTATTGATGTAAGAAAAATTGGCAATTATTAAAGTGACCCATTTAAAACAATGAATTTAATTTATTTAAAATTATGCAAATATTTAAATCATTAAAATGGAAATTTTTTACCAGCTTGATACTGCTCACCTTCGCAGTCATCATTGCAAATAGACTTATTGCCCAGTTAATTGTCAGCAACACGATTACAAACAGTGTGCTTCAACAAATAGAAGTATCGCTGGCGGAGTGTGGATCATCCGTTTTAGGCGGTGATGATTTTCAAAGGTGCTTAGACAAAGCCAATTCAGGAAACCTATTAAAGGTCACTACTGATTTTTTCACTTATTGCGATCTAAGAAGCACAGAGCAACCAAATGAAAAGTGCGCACTTTTTGATAAAAATTCGGTTAAATGGAAAAGCACAAAAACGACGAGTAAATCTTTTGAATCGGCCAATATTAATTTTGGGAATGACATTTGGTACGCAGTCAGGCCACAGAATGACTCTGCGGCGCGAAAAATAATATACAAAGAATCGGCTTCTAATGAAATCAAGACGCAGATTTGGACTATTCGCGACAGAACTAATCTCTTTACAATTCCGCTGATTATTCTTTCTCAATTACTAATTGGTTTTTACTTATTTAAAATCATAAAAAGACCTATTCAGCAAATAGAATCATCACTCATTGGCATTAATGAAAATACTTTAACTACGCAACAATCTCATAAAAACTCTTACGTAGAATTTATTAAAATCGAAGAGAACATCGATTCAATGCGAAGATCGCTCTCGGAGAGTTTTAACAAAGCAAAACGGTTTTCAGGGGACGTGGCACACGAACTAAAAACTCCACTGACCATTCTAAGAGGCAATGCACACGAGCTTGCAAAGAATGCTTCGCTTGACTCAGTGCAAGAATATAGAATTTTAACCATCTCTGACGAAATTGAACGCCTGATTACCATCACCGATAAACTGTTGTTACTGTCAAGGGCTGATTCCAAATCCCTGTTGCCCAGTCTTAAAAATATAAGTCTCAGTGATTTAATTAATTACTGGATCAATGAAGCGGCTTCATCAAACACTCATCTCAAGATAACAAACAATATCCAACCCGAAGTTTATTGGGATTGTGATGTGGTGCTAATTAGAATGTTAATTAGCAACTTGTATGAAAATGCAGTTAAATACAATATAAATAATGGCTGGATTGATTTTAAACTGACACAAAAAGATGGAGTAATTCTATTTTCAACCGAAAACCCCTCTCTTCAAATCAATGACAAACTTGAAGCACTGGCTTTTGAACGCTTTTACAGATCGAGCCACTTAGATTCAAACAGTCAAGAAGGAACAGGACTAGGACTGAGCATATGCTTTGAAATCGCGAAAATCCACAATGCAGCGCTGGACCTGAAAGTGACTGAACGTGGAACAGTTGTTATCACTTTAACAATTCACCTCAGTTGACGATCAAGCGTGCGCTTTGTAAGTCGCCGATGTGGCCCACGATCGCGGCATCCTCAAACCCGTGACGCTTAAAAACCGCCATGACCTCGGGAACTGTTTCAGCCGAACAACTGACCAACAAGCCGCCACTTGTTTGAGGGTCCGACATCAAAGCTTGACATTCAGCTGGCAACCCGCGGTCAAGGCTAATTTCGTTGCCATAGCCATCCCAGTTTCGACCTGATGCCCCGGTGACATTGCCGTCTTTCAACAGAGCAGCCACATTGGGCAACAAGGGCACATCGGCCCATTTAATATGCGCGGTAAGGTTCGCACCTCGAGCCACTTCAAGGGCATGACCTGCCAAACCAAAACCTGTCACGTCCGTCAAAGCGTGCACGCCACTTAACTCAGCCAACTCGGGACCTGGGGTGTTGAGCTTGGTTGCGTTGGCAATCATTGATGCGTAACCGGCCTCATCGAGAACTTCTTTTTTGAGTGCCGCAGATAAAACACCAACGCCGATTGGCTTACCCAATACCAACACATCGCCTACGCGAGCGCCATCGTTTCGTTTGACGCGGTCAGGATGAACCAAACCTAGCACCACCAACCCATAAATGGGCTCCACTGAATCAATCGTGTGCCCACCAGCAATTGGAATACCGGCTGAGTTGCACACCGAAGCACCGCCCGCAAGAATTTTTCCGATCGTGCCTGTTGAAAGTACATTGATTGGCATGCCTACCAAGGCCAAAGCCAAAATCGGCTTTCCCCCCATGGCATAAACGTCGCTAATGGCATTGGTCGCTGCAATGCGCCCAAATTCGAAAGGGTCGTCCACGATGGGCATGAAGAAATCTGTGGTGGCAATCAATGCTTGGTGATCGTTCAGCTTATAAACCGCGGCGTCATCGGCAGTAGCGATACCCACCATCAACTCTTCGGGAATGGGCATCTGCAATGTGCCTTTGAGGATTTCGGACAAAACAGCAGGGGCAATTTTGCAACCGCAGCCTCCCCCATGCGAGAGAGAAGTCAAACGGGGTTCAGAGGGATTCATAGTCATTTTTTGATGCAAACGAAAGGGATGATTGGCAGAGAAAATCAATACCCATGCTGTATTGAAATGACGCTTGCTATGATTGTAAGCAAGCACTTTCGTTCATACTGGGCCGAAAGTAAAGGCGCTTTATGGGCACACTACGCATCACAGAAACTGAGCAAAAGTGTGCAGACGAAAAAAAAACAACTGCCGTGAAGCAGTTGCTTTAATTTGATGGAGGCGAGACCCAGAGTAGAACTGGGCTAAACGGATTTGCAATCCGGTGCATAACCGCTTTGCTATCGCGCCATTCACTTTGACGAAAAAGGGAAGCATGGTGTGCTTCCCTTGACGAATTTTGGAGCGGGAAACGAGGCTCGAACTCGCGACCTCAACCTTGGCAAGGTTGCGCTCTACCAACTGAGCTATTCCCGCATGAGTCACATATTCTAGCGCATTTTCAAAAGTTCTTTAGGCCCACGCTTGAAAAAACTCAATGCTTGAGGGCCTCAGCTTTAGCGGCTGCATCAACTGTTGCGGCCGAACTGACCACGGGTGCTTCGTCAGGCAAAGGTGTTGGCATTTTCTCCAATGCAATCTCAAGCACTTTGTCAATCCAACGCACTGGCACGATTTCCAAACCGTTCTTCACGTTTTCGGGAATCTCTTGCAAGTCTTTGACGTTTTCTTCTGGGATCAACACTGTTTTGATGCCCCCACGTAAAGCTGCCAGCAACTTTTCTTTCAAGCCGCCGATGGCTGTGACTTCACCCCGCAAGGTGATTTCACCCGTCATGGCCACATCGGCGCGCACGGGTATGCCGGTGAGGGCAGAGACAAGGGCCGTCGTCATGGCAGCTCCCGCGCTGGGCCCATCTTTGGGCGTGGCGCCATCGGGCACGTGAATGTGGATGTCGCGCTTTTCGAGCAAGTCTTCCGAGATACCTAAGCGACGTGCACGGCTGCGCACCACGGTGCGCGCGGCCTCGACCGACTCTTTCATCACGTCCCCAAGCGAACCCGTGCGGGTGATGGTGCCCTTGCCAATCATGATGGCGGCTTCAATGGTCAGCAAATCGCCTCCCACTTCGGTCCACGCCAAGCCAACCACTTGACCCACTTGGTTGTCAGTCTCTGCGCGGCCATAGGTGTATTTGCGCACGCCCAAGAAGTCGGGCAAGTTGTCTGCCGTCACCTGCACTTGAGGCGTCATCTGTTTGAGCAACAAGGCCTTGACCACCTTGCGGCAAATCTTGGACATTTCACGCTCAAGCGAACGCACACCCGCTTCACGTGTGTAGTACCGCACGATGTCGCGCACTGCTGACTCATCTACAGACAACTCTTCGGCTTTGACGCCGTTGTTTTTCATTTGCTTGGGCAGCAAATACTTGATGGCGATGTGCGTTTTTTCGTCTTCGGTGTAGCCCGACAAACGAATCACTTCCATACGATCCAACAGGGCTGGAGGAATATTCATGGAGTTAGAGGTGGCCACAAACATCACATCGCTCAAGTCGTAGTCCACTTCCACGTAGTGATCTGCAAACTTGTTGTTTTGTTCGGGATCCAACACCTCCAGCAAAGCGCTAGAGGGGTCGCCGCGCGAGTCCATACCGAGCTTGTCGATTTCATCGAGCAAGAACAAGGGGTTGCGCGTACCCACCTTGGTCAAACTTTGCAGCACCTTGCCTGGCATCGCACCAATGTAGGTGCGGCGGTGGCCGCGAATTTCGGCCTCGTCACGCATGCCCCCCAAGGCCATACGCACATACTTGCGGCCAGTGGCTTTGGCAATGGACTGACCGAGTGAGGTCTTGCCCACGCCAGGCGGGCCCACCAAACACAGAATCGGGGCCTTGACCTTGTCGACACGCTGTTGCACAGCAAGGTATTCCAAGATGCGGTCTTTGACTTTGTCGAGGCCGTAATGGTCTTCATTCAATACGTCTTCGGCATTGCCCAGGTCGTGTTTGATTTTGGTTTTATTGTTCCAAGGCAAGCCCACCAACACATCAATGAAGTTGCGTACCACGGTGGCTTCAGCAGACATGGGGGACATGAGCTTGAGTTTCTTCAACTCAGACTCAGCCTTTTTGCGGGCCTCTTGCGGCATGCGGGCGGCTTTGATCTTTTTCTCGATCTCTTCAATGTCAGCGCCCTCTTCGCCTTCGCCCAATTCTTTTTGAATGGCTTTGACCTGTTCGTTCAGATAAAAATCACGCTGGTTTTTTTCCATCTGGCGCTTGACGCGACCACGGATTTTTTTGTCCACGTTGAGGATCTCAACTTCGCGCTCGATTTGCTCAAACAAATTGGTCAATCGTTCGCGCACTGGCGACAAATCAAGCACCACTTGCTTGCTCTCGAGCTTCAAAGGCAAGTGCGCGGCGATGGTGTCGGCCAAGCGGCCCGCATCATCGATGCTGGCAATCGAGGTCAAAATTTCGGGTGGAATTTTTTTATTCAGCTTGACGTACTGGTCAAACTGTTGCATCACCGCACGGCGCAAAGCTTCGACTTCGCTGCCTGATTCAGTGGGTAGCACCTCAATCGGCGTGACATGGGCCGTGAAGTGCGATTCGCCATCTTCAATGCCATTGACTCTGGCACGTTGCTGACCTTCGACCAACACCTTCACCGTGCCGTCGGGCAGCTTCAACATTTGCAAAATCGTGGACACACAGCCCACCTCGAACATGTCGGTCACCGCCGGCTCATCTTTGGCCGCGGCTTTTTGCGCCACCAACATGATGCGACGCTCGGCCGTCATGGCAGCTTCTAGCGCTTTGATACTTTTAGGACGCCCCACAAACAAGGGAATGACCATGTGTGGAAACACCACCACGTCGCGCAATGGCAATAGTGGCAGCTCAATCGGGGAAGCAGGCAGCGGGGGATGTCCAGACATGGTCAACCTTCCAGTAAAAAAGGGACGCGTGCTGAGCACCGTCCCCGAGATGAATGTTTAAGCTTTCTTGGCAGCTTCTCGGTACACCAACAAAGGGGGTTTGTTCTCATCGATGGTGGCTTCTTCCACCACCACTTTTTCGACATTTGATGAATTGGGCAACTCATACATGGTGTCAATCAAAGATTGTTCAAGGATAGAGCGTAGTCCACGCGCACCCGTTTTGCGCGCCAAGGCTTTTTTGGCAATAGCCCGCAAGGCGTTAGGACGAATTTCAAGCTCTGCGCCTTCCATGGCCAACAGCTTGCTGTATTGCTTGACCAAGGCATTTTTGGGCTCGGTCAGAATTTGCACCAAGGCGTCCTCGGTCAACTCCGCCAACGTAGCCACCACGGGCATGCGACCGACCAGTTCGGGAATCAAACCAAACTTGATGATGTCAGCGGGCTCAACTTCGCCAAATACCTCTGACAGACTGCGGGATTCTTTGCTCTTGACGGTTGCGCCAAAGCCGATGCCTGAGGCCTCGGTTCGGTTTTCGATCACTTTTTCAAGTCCAGCAAATGCACCGCCACAAATGAACAAGATGTTGGTCGTGTCAATTTGCAAAAAGTCTTGGTTGGGGTGCTTACGCCCACCTTGGGGTGGGATGCTGGCCATGGTGCCTTCAATCAGCTTGAGCAGGGCTTGTTGCACGCCCTCACCCGACACATCACGCGTGATGGAGGGGTTGTCGGACTTGCGTGAAATTTTGTCGATCTCGTCGATGTAGACAATGCCGCGCTGCGCGCGTTCCACGTCGTAATCGCAAGTTTGCAACAATTTTTGAATGATATTTTCAACATCCTCACCCACATAGCCAGCTTCGGTGAGGGTGGTGGCATCGGCCATGACGAAGGGCACATTCAACATGCGCGCCATAGTTTGTGCCAGCAAGGTCTTGCCGGAGCCAGTGGGGCCAATCAACAAGATGTTGCTTTTGGTCAACTCAACATCGTCTTTCTTGGACGATTCTTTGTGCTTGAGACGTTTGTAGTGGTTGTACACCGCGACCGCCAAGGTGCGCTTAGCCGGCTCTTGACCAATCACATAGTTGTCAAGGTTGGCCTTGATTTCCGCCGGTGTGGGCAGATCATTGCCTTTGTCTTTGACGGCTTCAAGGCCAGGCAACTCGTCACGGATGATCTCATTGCACAAGTCAATGCACTCGTCGCAAATAAAGACCGATGGTCCCGCGATGAGCTTTTTGACTTCGTGCTGGCTCTTGCCACAAAAGGTGCAGTAGAGCGTTTTTTCGCCGGAAGCGCTTTTTTTATCAGCCATTTAGAGTGCCGTGTGTGGGTTGGTGCTTGGGGGTCACTTAGCCGCGTTTGCTGATAACTTGATCAATCAAACCATACTCTTTGGACTCGTCCGCGCTTAGATAGTAATCGCGTTCTGTGTCGCGTTGGATTTTCTCCAAAGGCTGACCTGTGCGCTCAGCCAAGATTTTGTTCAGCTGCTCGCGTGTCTTCAAAATTTCGCGGGCGTGAATTTCGATCTCCGTGGCTTGGCCGCGGGTACCGCCCAAAGGCTGGTGAATCATGACTTTGGAGTTGGGCAATGAGAAGCGTTTACCCTTCTCGCCAGCGGCCAACAAAAACGCGCCCATGCTGGCAGCCATGCCAATACACAGCGTGGACACGTGAGGTTTGATGAAGTTCATGGTGTCAAACACAGACATGCCCGCGCTGACAGAGCCACCTGGGGAGTTGATGTAGAGCGAGATGTCTTTATCCGGATTCTCGCTCTCGAGGAACAACAACTGCGCCACCACCAAGTTAGCAGTTTGGTCGTTGACCTCGCCCACCAAGAAGATCACGCGCTCTTTGAGCAAACGTGAATAAATATCGTAAGACCGCTCGCCGCGGCCCGACTGCTCAATGACCATGGGCACCATGCCCAAAGCTTGTGTATCCAGTGCGCTCATGTGGTTTCCTAGTGGGGGGATCAGCCTTGCTGACCCATCAATTCGTCGAACGAAATCGCCTTGGCGTTGACCTTGGCTTTAGACAAGATGAAGTCAGTCACGTTGTTTTCAATGACGATGGCTTCGACTTCGCCCAATCGGGTCATGTCGCTGTAGTACCAACGCACCACGTCAGCTGGCTTTTCATAGCTGGAGGCCAACTCTTCAATGTGTGCTTTGATTTGTTCAGCCGTGGCCTGCAAATTGTTGGCACGCACCAAGTCGGCGACCACCAAGCCCATGCGCACGCGCTTTTCAGCTTGCGGACGGAAGATGTCGTCAGGAATCGGGGCTTTGTCAGCGTCTTTGACGCCACGCGACTTCAAGTCAGCGCGAGCACCTTCGATCATGCGGTTGAGCTCAGCTTGCACGCTGGCTTTGGGCAAATCGAGCTCAGCCTTGGTCGCCACGGCATCTAACGCGGCTTGCTTGTTGCGGCCCAACAAACGGAATTTGACTTCGCGTTCCAAGTTTTTCTTGATGTCAGCGCGCAAACCTGCCACTGTGGCTTCAGCCACGCCCAAAGACTTGGCCAACTCATCCGTCACTTCTGGCAGATGAGCAGCTTCGAGTTTCTTCAAAGTCACCAAGAAATCAGCTTGTTTGCCAGCCACGTCTTTGCCGTGGTAGTCGGCAGGAAAGCTCAGAGGGAAGGTTTTGCTTTCGCCAGACTTCATGCCGCGCACAGCGTCCTCAAACTCTTTGAGCATCTGACCTTCGCCCAGCAAATACTGGAAATCTTCAGCTTTGCCACCTTGAAATGGCTCGCCATCGATCTTGCCTTCGAAGTCCACCGTCACACGGTCGCCGTCTTGCGCGGCACTGTCCAAACCGCGCTGGGCAAAGGAGCGGCGTTGCTTGCGCAAGATGTCAATGGTTTTGTCGATGGCGGCGTCTGTCACCTCGGCAGACACCGTTTCGACTTCTAGGCCGCTCAAGTCTGCAAACTTCACCTCGGGGTACACCTCAAAGATGGCATCAAACTGCATTTGGCCTTCGGGGGCGCCTTCTTTTTCGGTGATGCTGGGCTGGCCCGCCACACGCAACTTGGCTTCGTTGGTGGCCACTGCAAAGGCTTCGCCCACTTTGTCGTTCATGACTTCAAACTGGGTTGAATAACCGTAGCGTTGCGCCACGATGTTCAACGGCACTTTGCCTGGGCGAAAGCCGTCAATCTTGACTTGGCGCGCCACGCGCTTCAAACGCACATCCACTTCTTTGGTGATCACATCCACGGGCAAGCTCAATGTGATTTTGCGTTCCAGTTTTTCCAAAGTCTCAACGGTCACAGCCATGTATTTCTCCTAATGTGGCGGGGTCAGCAACGGCCTTCAAGCCGCTGGCTATCAAACAAGTGGTGCGCGGGGCGGGACTCGAACCCGCACATCCTTGCGGACGTCAGGACCTAAACCTGGTGCGTCTACCAATTTCGCCACCCGCGCGGGTTTCAAAATAACAACGGGTGGTCCGATAAGACCACCCGTTTGAAATCGGTCAGCTTGGCATTTTAGACGGCTTTTCAACCCTAAACCATGCCGCATACATAGCCGGCAAGGCCAGCAAGGTCAAGACCGTGGCCACGATGAGGCCGCCCATGATGGCAACGGCCATGGGCCCCCAAAACACGCTGCGCGTGAGCGGGATCATGGCCAGCACGGCAGCGGCGGCCGTCAGCACAATGGGGCGCAAACGTCGCACGGCCGACTCCACAATAGCCTCCCAAGCAGGTAGGCCATTGGCGCGGTCTTGCTCAATTTGGTCAATCAAAATGACTGAATTGCGTTGGATCATGCCCATCAAGGCAATCACACCGAGCAATGCGACGAAACCAAATGGTCGGTTGAGTACCAATAAAGCGCCAGCCACACCCGCCAACCCCATCGGGCCCGTAAGGAAGACCAACAAGGCGCGACTGAAGCTATGCAACTGGAGCATCAGCAAGGTGAAAGTGAGGAACAACATCACAGGCACGCCAGCCGAGATGGAGCTCGAGCCTTTGGCGCTTTCTTCGACCGCGCCAGCCACCTCAATGCGGTAACTTTGCATACCGGTCGCTTGCCATTGGGCCTCGAGCTTTTTGAGCTCTGGCAAGAGTTGCTGCGTGACCGTGGCACCTTGCAGGCCTTCGACAATGTCGGACTGCACGGTGATGGCGTATTCACGGCCCTCACGCCACATCACCCCGGGCTCCCAGGTCAGCACGGGCTTGACGACTTGCGTGAGCGCAATCAAGCGACCCGAGGAT
>JAVLFR010000014.1:0-4011 GCA_046052785.1 Limnohabitans sp.
CTTTTGGTGCTTTGGGTCAACATGACCGCGCCCGTCATCTGGCCACCTTGTATTTGAATGATCTCGCCGATGTGTTGCGCGATGCTGTCGACAGCCGCTTTGAGTTTGTGCGTTACGCCGAGCAACTGGCAGGTAGCCAAGCTACGTTTGAGCCTTTGGCCCAAGCTTTAGCGGCAGCGCCCACTTTGGTCGACACCACGTTGCAGGCGCTCACGCTGGCAGTAATTGAGAAACACCAACCGCAACTGGTGTTGTTGTCTGTGCCTTTTCCTGGGGCGGTTTACGCAGCTTTTCGTATGGCTCAAACCATCAAGGCGCATCACCCTGGCATTCGCATTGGTCTCGGTGGCGGCTTTGTGAACACCGAATTGCGCGAACTGACCGAGCCGCGCGTGTTTGACTATATGGATTTCATCAGCCTAGACGCAGGTGAGCGGCCTTTGCTGGCATTGCTGGCGCATTTGCGAGGTCAGCGCAGTGCGCAACGCTTGGTACGCACCTTTGTGCGCAACGAGGCGGGCGCGGTGCAATACATGAACTGGGCCGAGCCTGATGTGCCCTTTGAAGACGTGGGCACAGCCACTTGGGATGGTTTGCCGCTTGACCGCTACTTGTCGTTGCTGGACATGCTCAATCCCATGCACCGTTTGTGGAGCGATGGCCGCTGGAATAAATTGACGGTGGCGCATGGCTGCTATTGGAAAAAATGCAGTTTTTGTGATGTCAGCTTGGACTACATCTCGCGTTACGAAACAGCCTCAGCGCAGACCCTGGTGGATCGCATTGAGCAAATCGTGGCGGAGACAGGGCAGACGGGCTTTCATTTTGTGGATGAGGCCGCACCGCCTAAGGCGCTTAAGGCTCTGGCCCAAGAGTTGTTGCGCCGTCAGGTGCATATTTCTTGGTGGGGCAACATTCGGTTTGAGAAAACCTTTACGCCTGAGTTGGCCGAGCTGTTGGCTCAAAGCGGTTGCATTGCGTTGTCGGGTGGGTTAGAGGTCGCCTCAGACCGTTTGCTGCGCCTCATGAAAAAGGGTGTCTCGGTTGAACAAGTGGCGCAGGTGACCAAAGGTTTTTCAGAGGCAGGTATTTTGGTGCATGCCTATTTGATGTATGGGTTCCCCACTCAGACCTTGCAAGACACGGTGGATGCATTGGAGTACGTGCGTCAGTTGTTTGAAAACGGATGCATTCAAAGTGGCTTCTTCCATCGCTTTGCATGCACCGTGCATTCTCCCGTGGGCATGAACCCAGACGACTATGGCGTGCAAATCGTGCCGCTTCCCGAAGTGAGCTTTGCAAAAAACGACATTGCATTCATCGATCCTACGGGGACCGATCACGACACCTTGGGCCGTGGGTTGAAAAAAGCGCTCTACAACTACATGCACGGCGTCGGCTTGGAGACGGATGTCCGTCAGTGGTTTGAGTTGCCCAAGGGTCAATGCCCCAAAACGACGGTGGCGCGTCAAAAAATTGCCAAGGCCTTGGGCCACTGAAAAATTCTGCAACAGCGCTCAAAACACCGGTATTTGCTATTAGAATTTCAACCTTGGAATTAACACGCCACGCGGGAATAGCTCAGTTGGTAGAGCGCAACCTTGCCAAGGTTGAGGTCGCGAGTTCGAGCCTCGTTTCCCGCTCCAAATACCAAAGCCCTCAGATGTTCATCTGAGGGCTTTTTAGTTTTTGACTCACTTCTTAGGCAACGTGCCGCCGCTTTTCACACATTCATCCACGGTTTTGAACTCGGTGAATTTTTTGGTTTGCGCATAGCTGGGGCTATTTTTGTCGTGACAGATGCCTGAGTCCGACTTCTTCACGACAGCTTCAGCCGCCGCCGCTTGGCCCGCAACAGGACGGCCACCGCTTTTGACGCATTCATCCATCGATGCAAAACCTGTGAACTTCTTGGTGTTGCCATAAGAAGCGCTGGATTTGTCATGACAAATGCCGCTGTCTGACTTTTTCACCACTGGGTCTGTCGCGTCCTTTTTGTCTGCCGCATGCGCAAAGCTCAGGCCTGAGGCCAACAGGGCCGCCAACAGGAAGTGGGGAATGGTGCGTTGTGTCATGAGCGAGTCTCCTTTAGTTGATGCCAAGGTTGGTGAATTTAAGCAGTACTCAAATAAATTCAACTCAAATATAGACTAAAAATATGTTGATTCGGTGGAGAGATTTCTGAGTCCCAGAGGTGGCTGGCGTAAAATGTGCGCACACAAAGACACTGCCCGAGTGGTGAAATTGGTAGACACAAGAGACTTAAAATCTCTCGCTTCCGTAAGGGGCGTACCGGTTCGATTCCGGTCTCGGGCACCATTCAAAAGCACAAGGAAGGAGTTTCGTCATGGCACGCTACAACGCCGCGTATGAAATCCATGTGCATGGACTTGTTCCGCTGCAACCCGAAGTCGGCTTAGCCCAACTGCAAGACGCCTTGCGCCCCCTTTGGCATTACGCAGGTGCCAAGTCACTAGAAGATGGCGCCGCTAGCGCTTACCCTGACGAGCCTGGCATTCGTTTCAACCCCGAAGAGCACACGCTGCAAATGTGTTGGACCGTACCTGGCGACGATGACTTTCGACAAAGTCTGGACGAAATGTGCATGAGCTTGAATGAGCTCACCGCAGCTGGGTCGGCGATCGAAGTCACGTTTTACGACAACGATTTTGACGAAGAGGACGATTCCCGCAGTCAAGACTCACGCGATGACTTTGTGGTGTTGTTTGTGGGACCTACGCCCGCCGACATCATGCAAGCGCAGCGAGACATGTTGGTCAATGACGTGATTCAACTTATGGAGCGCCATTTTGACGGCGCTGAGCTCGGGGGCGTGGTCAACGAAATCGACAAGCTTTTTTCTGAACGCTTTGACAACTTGGTCAACTCCCTCGACTTGGGGCGCCCACCACGCGGACCCAATGGCGGCCACGGTGGGGGTGGTCATGGGGGGCGCAAGCCACGCCACTTGCACTGATGAACTCATTTAAAAAACCGGCCTCTACAAAGAGAGCCGGTTTTTTGTTGGGCGCTTAAAAAGCTCAGTGATTTAAATCGCCAACATCAGTTGGCCGTGATGCCAATGCCTTTGAACTCGCCCGTGGCAATGCGCTTTTCCCACTCGGCAGGGCCGGTGATGTGGGCGCTGGTGCCACCCGAGTCCACCGCCACGGTGACAGGCATGTCGACCACATCGAACTCGTAAATGGCCTCCATGCCCAGGTCAGCAAAGCCCACCACTTTGGCGTGTTTGATGGCTTTGGAAACGAGGTAAGCCGCACCGCCCACCGCCATGAGGTAAGCCGACTTGTGTTTTTTGATCGCTTCAATGGCGGTTGGGCCGCGTTCGGCTTTGCCCACCATCGAGATCAAGCCAGTTTGGGCCAGCATCATTTCGGTGAATTTGTCCATGCGGGTGGCGGTGGTGGGGCCCGCAGGACCCACCGCTTCGTCACCCACGGGGTCGACGGGGCCGACGTAGTAAATCACGCGGTTGGTGAAGTCCACGGGGAGTGTTTCGCCTTTGGCCAACATGTCTTGAATGCGCTTGTGAGCGGCATCACGCCCCGTCAGCATCTTGCCGTTGAGCAGCAGAGTTTGGCCGGGTTTCCAGTTCGCCACTTCTTGAGCGGTGAGGTTGTTGAGGTCCACACGTTTGCTTTTTTGCGTGTCAGGTGTCCAGTCCACCTTGGGCCATAGGTCGAGTGAAGGGGCTTCTAAAAATACGGGGCCAGAGCCATCCATCACAAAGTGGGCGTGACGGGTCGCAGCGCAATTGGGAATCATGGCTACCGGCTTGCTGGCAGCATGCGTGGGATACATCTTGATCTTGATATCGAGTACGGTGGTCGGGCCGCCCAAGCCTTGTGCGCCAATGCCTAGGGCGTTGACCTTGTGGTAGAGCTCCAAGCGCAGTTCTTCGACTTGGCTGAGTTTGCCGCCCTTGCTGGATTGGTCCAGCAACTGTCTCTTATACACATCTGACGCTGCCGACGATCTTACGCGTGTAGA
>JAVLFR010000015.1:0-17113 GCA_046052785.1 Limnohabitans sp.
CGAGATCTACACTTCTAGCTTCGTCGGCAGCGTCAGATGTGTATAAGAGACAGCGGTTGAGTTCGCTAAAGAATTTTTGAGTCCCCGTGACTTTGTCCTCAAAAGTCGGCTTTGGCAATTTGTCAAATAAGGGAACGATACCGCCCAGAATAGCTCCCGTGGGTTTGCCATTTGCATCGAGTTGAAACTTACCGCCGCCGGGTAAATCTGACTCTGATTGGATGTTCAAAACCTTATAGGCGGCAGGCGTCAGCATGACCCATTCATACATCCATTGCACATAAACTGGGTTGTTGGGTGCAGCTTGAATGAGTTCCTCTTGTGTGGGTCGGCGTCCTTCTTTGAATTGCTCTTCAGTCCAACCACCTGCCACGATCAACCATTCGCCTGGTTGAGATTGCGCTGCAGCTTGTTTGAGCTTGCCCAGCGCCGCATCGATGGAGGTGAGGCCAAACCAATGGACCTCTTTGCTGTAACTGAGCGCTGCTCGGATGGCATGCATGTGAGAGTCAATCAGACCAGGAATAACTGTTTTACCTTTTAGATCAATGATTTGGGTTTTTGGGCCTTGCCAAGATTTCATGTCGGTTGACTTGCCTAGGGCCACGATCTTTCCGTCTCGAATGGCCATGGCCTGAAAGATGTTTTCCTTTTCATTGGCGCTGATGATCTTGCCTTGAGTCAGGACGGTCTCTGCGGGTTGCGCTAAAGCTGTAGCGGCGCTGATGACACCCAGTGTCAACAGGCTGATTGAATTGAGTTTCATGATGCTTCTTCTGTGTCAATAACGAACCGACTATCCTTGTTTGAAACTCGTCGCTCTATAGGAATAACCCTAGTCTTGAGTCGAGCGGAATTGAAATCAGAGCTGACCTACCCGTAGCCAACCCCATGAGTTCGAGCGGCGGTTTTAGACTCCGGTATGAAATATATTGAGCGGTTTATTTCAATACCTTGCTATCCTGCGCTTCATTGATCAAACGATTGGCGTCGTCTTTTAATAAAAACCCAGCGCGTAAGGCTCGCGTCGTGGCTTTTTTTACCGCTTCCACATAGCCCGCATGATTGCCATAGCGCTCTTCAAGTGATGGTCGAGGATCGCCATTGGCTTGGCGTTCTTGTGCAGTTTTTGCAAATGGAATCATCCCCCCAACGTAATTGCAAATCTGTCCCTGATGAAAGGGCCTTGCACCCCCTGCTGTGATGTTCCACCCCATGTAAGTGCCCAGTGGTGCATCCAGTAAAACAACTGGAACACCCCCGTATTCATTGCCGTCGCCATCCACTTTGGGTGCGTACATCGGCAAAACTTGTTTGATGGGAGGGGGTAGGCGACTTATTACGCCTGAACCATCGGCGGCATTAAAACCATCACCCCAGTCGTAATCAATGACGGGCATGATGAAATCAATTTCAGGTGCAGTCGATCTCAGTTGTTTGAGTGTTGGAAAACCGATCGCTGTTTTATGAGCAGGCGCTAATGTTTTGGTAGACAGCTTGGGCCATTGACTCGGTGGTGGTGCAACATTGCGCATGACCCAATTTCGAAAGTGAACACGCAATGCGTTGACTGTTTCTGTGTGAGGCACAGGATTAGCAGGATAAATTGCTGTGCCATAGTTATTGCCTGGGCATGTCGGCGGCTGCGTTGGCAATGCAACGCCAGGTAAGCTGGAATTGAACCCCCCCGCGCCACCACCATGTGCTGAACTGGCTATGTAGTAACGACGGACATTAGAGGGCAAAGGCAAATCTTTTTTCGCATCTGTTCCTATCCATTCGGGTGTGAGTTTGAGCGCCCATACTTCGGCTGAACCAAAGTGTTCCATGATTTTTGGACAGGTGCGCGTTGCATGGCATCGATCCAATAAACCGATCGATCGAATTCCTCTGACTGGATCGGGGTGAGGCAACCACCATTGTGGTCCTTCACTGCCAGCCTGATACAACTCTAAAACACCATCAGGTTGTGCCCATCTAAAGTTGAGAGCAATGCGACGCCCTGCAATGATGGGCCAAAGTCCATCATGAACTTGTTGACCTGCTTCATTTTGATTAAAGCCTAAATGCAACCATCCACGCAAAAAATTTCCCGATTGTGAAACGCCGCGCCCAATGCTATGAGTGACAAGATGAGCAATAGGGTTGGGCGTTCCAAAGTCATCCGCCTTTGCGGTTTTAAAAAAAGTACCTACATCCCGCCATGCTGCAAAGCCAACACCTAATGCATAGGCATCATCAGACGGAAAAACAACTTGATACAACTTAAAAGATTCAAATCCATTCTTTAAGCAAATGTGTGTGGCGTCCGGAATGCCGGGAAAAGGATTGTTTGAATCGCATTTTGCCCATGCCCAGTCGGCAGAAGCAATTTCTGTTTCCCCAATGACTTCGCCACGTGTGGACTCGCCAACACGAGAAACCAATTTTGACTTTTGTGTGTCTAAGTTGTTGGGTCTATAGGGAACAGGGTTAGATTGAATGATGAGTGGTTGAGAGGACGGTCCACTTTTGTTGACGATTCTTGCAAGCACATTTCCTGTAATGGGGCTACCGTCTAATTGTTTGGCAATAGGTAACTGCAACCAGTGTGGTTGATCAACACCTGCGGTTGTCCTAACAGCAGTGGCGCCAGAGTTGTCGCCCTGCCATGCACTGGTTAAATCGATATCGCCGTTGGCACGTTCTGCAATCACATTGGGACGCTTCAATCCCCTATTTGGTACTTCGTGCCACAACAAGCCACTGCTTTGCTTGGCATCGACTGGTTTGGTGATGACAAAAGTTGCGACATATCGAATCTTCCCATCTTTTTCTGTGATGAATTGAATGTCGTTAATGATTCGATTAAAACGGCTAGTGGAATCAATTTCTCCAAACGCCCGGCCCGCAATTTGTTCCGTCGCGACACCACCCGATTCGGTTGAAGAAAAAGGTTTCACCTCATCGATGACAATTTTGGTAATACGTGCGTGCGCAGAAAATGTACAAGCTATAAATAATAAAAAAAACCAACGAAGTGACATGTTGTGTGCGATTAAATATTTCATGTCTACCTTTGAGTTATTTCAAACGGGGTGCGGATTGGATGAGTGAGCCCACTTCGTTTTTCCACCATTTAGCCTGTCCTGTTGTTCCATGTCCTGACGTTTGATCGCTTGCTGGAATAAGTAACAAACGCGAGCGAGGAATTTTTGACAATGCAAGTTCCATGATTTTGAGCTCAGGTGGATTTCGCTCATCGTCTTCAGAGTTGATTGCAAGAACAGTTGCTTTAATTTGCTGGACCTTGTCAAATGGATTGAAGTCTCTGGATGAATCCCACTGATAAAGTTGATCGTTAGCATCACCGTTAAATTTCGCACTCAATCGTTGATCCAGTAATTGATCTGCTTTGGCGCGAGTGGGTGCTAGTCGTTGCAAGGCCTGATTGCCGCCACTGGTTCCGGTTGCATAGAAAACCGATGCAAATTGCAAACTGCGCGGTTGTTGAACATAATTGCCACCCATCCACTCTGGATCATTTCGAATAGAGTCAATAATGAGTCGGCGCATCATCCAGTTTCGACCTGACATTTCAGATGGTGTTGAAGCCATGGGGACCAAGATATCCATGTAATCTGGGTAGTAAATTCCCCAAAGCCAAGTGTGCATACCGCCCATTGAATTTCCTAAAATCATACGAACGTGTTTGAGTTTGAGTCCTTCTGTGAGCAATCGATATTGCGCCAACACCATATCGTCATAGTTGTATTTCGGAAATTTGGCTTTTAGTCCATCTGAAGGTTTGCTTGATTTACCAGTGCCAATCGAGTCGGGCAAGATAATGAAGTATTTACTGGCATCCAAGGGTTGGCCGGGTCCAAATAATTCACCGCCGAATGCAGCACCCAACATCCCAGCGCCAGTGCCCGTCGTGCCATGCAAAATCACAACGGGTTCTCCAGAGGGGTTGCCCAAGGTCGTGTAACCAATGTTCATGGACTGCATGATCTCACCTGTGTGAAATCGGAAGTCTTTTGCGACCCAAACATCAGACTGTGGGGTTGACGTACTTTGTGCGAATGCTTGCGTGCATAAAACTAAAAATAAACCGCTCAACCAATTGAGAATGAGTTTCATGATGTAGTTACCTAGTTGAATTGACTGATGCAGATATAGCTGAAATCACCTATGAAATTATTGGGTAAAGGGTTGGGAGGAAGTTGGTAATTAGCTAGGGGATTACGCTAGTTTTGCCGATATCAGACGGGTAGGGGACGTCAAGAATTTTTCTTCAGCTTCGTCGTGAAATAAGACTAATATTGAATCAATGCAACAAGGCAGGAGATTTCGGTGTCGTTCAAACGCATCATTGATTTAACTGAAAAGTGTTTTCTAGTCATCATCGCCATTTTTACAGTCGGAGCGATGGTTCAAGAAGTTATGGTGCTGATTGAGCAGCGAAGGGTTGAGCTGGAGGACTTGCTGCTGATGTTCATTTATGCAGAAGTTTTGGGCATGCTTGGAGCGTTTTACAGTAGCCATCGGATTCCAATCACCATACCGTTGATCATTGCCATGACGGCATTGAGCCGTTTGATTATTCTTCAAGGCAAGGAAGGCGACCCCTCCATACTTTTGTATGAAAGCGGCTCTATTTTGTTGATTGCTATTGCATGTTGGGTCATCAGTAACTTGCAAGACCGCGATTGACTTCCGACCCCTTAGATGAGTGCGCCTACCTGGAGTCCCCTGGTTGTTGCGCCATAAACGCGAGCATTTTTTCGGTGAAGTCCTGAGGGTGCTCAAAGTAGGGCAGCGCCCCGGAATCGAATATGGTGAATTGCCAATTGGCGTGTGCAGCAAAGTGTGCTTTACCCCGGTAGTCGACAAAATCACCGCGCACGCCGTGGCTCATCCAGATCGGCAGGCGAAGTTGTTCGTAGATCGTGGTGATGTCGGCGCTGAACATCTGCGCTGACAAAAAACACAGGGGTGCATGCTCCGCACCTTGTTCTTGCGTGGTCCACCGGGCATAGTCGAACATCATTTCATCAATGTCGCGCGACCCCCAAGTCTTGTTCAGAAAATAACGGATCACGCCCGGTCGGGTAAGGCCTTTGAACAGTGCGCGCCCCCAACCGGGGCCTTTCAACAGCGCCAATAACCAGTTCTGACCATAGGTCGTACCCGGAGGTCCCTGCCGCAGCCGCAAGCCGCTCAATCCGGTAGGGCTGACCAGCGACAGGGTTCTGAACAGCGCCGGCTGTTCAACCGCTGCGCGTGCGAGAAACTCACATGACAGGGACGCAGCCAAGGCATCAATGGCCTGTTCTGGGTGCTGTGTGCGGATGTAAGCAGCCAAGTCAAGGATCGCGTCTGTCATCAGGCGCGGCGTGTACAGGCGGTCCGTGCGCTCGGAGTTACCAAAGCCAGGCAAGTCAATGGCGTAAACCGTGCGGTGCTGGCCCATGCGCTCAAAAACCGTCCGCACCTCGGCCGCGCTAGCCGCCGCGTTCACGGTATGCACCAGCATCAGGGGACTGCCTTGTCCTGTGACGTACGCGATCAATCCCCCAGTCTTACTGGGGATGGCTTGGAGGAGGCCGTTTAGTGCTTGCATGGCTTTGAGTTGTTCAGGTGTTTTATAGCCAATGAGGTTGATTCGACACACGTGTCGATTGGGTATTTCAAGATGCTGATATTAGTGCACGCGGGTTCGCGCTGCAGCTTTAGACTTCGCTACGAAAGTGTCTAAAGGTTTGGGGTAATGCCAGCAATATGATGGAAAACACAGCACTAGGGCGTAAAACGTTTCTTGAAAAATGCATGCCTAATTGGTGACAATGTGTAAATCATTCAAAAATTTCTATGGCCTTCCACACCATGCGACAAAACATCAGAAGTATTCAGCTATTTGTGGCGGCCTACGAGGAACTTTCTTTCACCGTCGCAGCGCAACGTGAAAACGCAACGCAATCGGGTGTGTCGCAGCATGTCAGTGATTTAGAAGACTCACTCGGAGTGAAATTATTTACTCGAGGGTTGGGAGCGGTACAACCCACACCTGCTGGTACAGCCTATTACTCGGCATGTATCGAGTTTTTAAATGCGCACGAAAGAACATTGCGAGCGATTGAGCCCTTTCAAGGCAGCCGTCAAGGCGAAATTAAAGTGGGCATGACGCCTGTGTTGACGCGTGCTGTCTTGGCACCTGCCTATTCGCGCTTTACCAAACAAAACCCCAATGTCATTGTTCGCATCATTGATTCTTATTTTGGGGATTTAACTGACCGCGTTCGATCGGGTGAACTGACATTTGCCATCGTGCCATCTTCCGTGGGTTCCAAAGGTGTGCGAACTAGTTTTTTTGCACGATCGCCAGAGATGCTCATATCGGGTAAAACTAGTCCGTTTAAGCACTGCGAACCTTTGAAATTGGCAGATGTCGGTCACCTCGAGTTGGCTATGCCTGGCCCCAATAATGCACGTCGAAAAATGATTGATGCTTACCTCACGTCCAACGGGGTGGTGGTCAAGCGCTTTGCTGAATTTGACACCATGGCCGGCACCATGGATTTAGTCACCAGAGGGGAATGGTCCACGATTTTCCCAATGGTGATGATTACCAACGACATTGAAAGTGGGAAATACACCATCAATCCAATTGTGGATCCGCCGCTCATGTTGGAGACATTCGTCATTGAACCTGCCCGTAAAACCATGAATGACGTAGCTTTGGACTTTTTAACCTGCGTCAAAGAAGAGTTCGAGGCCTCGATTGCGAAAGCGACGGCATTGATGGAGCAAGGTCGGCATTAGCGGGCGTGATCGCTTGCATCATTTCTAATAATTTGAAATACCTCCAACACGACTCTAAGATTGACTTTGCTTGTTAACTTGCGCGTTATGCATGCGAAGGGCAGTCATGAAGTTTATTTTTGATGCATTTCTAAGCCTTGGAAAAAAATGGGGCCAGTAGCGCTCTCGGGATTTTTGCTTTTGCAAATAATTGCTTTCATGCTGCAACAAACAAGTGGCGACCGATTTCGAAGTCCTTGAATATTTCTTTTGTTTGACATCATGGAACGCACAAATATGAAACACCCAATTGACTCGCTCCAACCGCCATGCACAAAAACTAGGAAAACCTTCCTGGCTCTTTGCTTGGCTCTACTTTCTCTCGCTGGAACTTCCCACGCACAAAGTGACTATCCCACTAAGCCCGTCAAGATCATCATTCCATTTCCCGTAGGGGGACTATCTGACAGCCTTGCCCGTCTTTATGGCAAGGAACTTTCGGAGCGTCTGGGGCAACCGTTTGTGATCGAGTCCAAGCCAGGGGCGGCTACCAATATTGGCGCTGCCTTTGTGGCGGCGGCGCCCAACGACGGCTACACGCTCTTGGTCACAACAATTGCAACCAACGCCTTGAACAAATGGGCCAATCGACCTCTTAGTTTTGATCCTCATGGATTTTCAGAAATTGGAATGCTGGGCGTCAATACCCTGTATGTGATGGTGGCCGCTGATTCACCCTATCGGAGTGTGCAAGATTTGGTGAAAGCAGCTAAAGCGAGTCCACAAGGTCTGTCGTATGGTTCATTTGGCAGCGGCACGCCGAACCACATGTTGGCAGAAATGTTTCGACAGTCAGCCGGCATAAAGAATTTAACGCATGTGCCCTACAAAGGGGCTAACGAGGCGAGCATTGATCTTATTGCGGGTCGTGTTGATTTCATGATCGATGGGGCCACCATTAATTTAGTCAATAGCGGCAAACTTCGTGCCTTGGCCGTTGCTTTTCCGAAACGTTGGCCGACCCAACCTGCCGTGCCAACTATGACTGAGGAAGGTTATCCAGACGTCACCATCACCACGTATTTTGGCCTGGCTGCTCCGCCCAATACACCGGTCATCGTTTTGGAGCGTTTGAATGCTGCATTGAAAGCAATTGCATCTTCCGCCGAGATAGAGAAAAAACTTTTGGCCTTGAATGTCATGCCGATGGTCGCAAGCCGACAAGAGGCGACCCTTTTCATGCGTCAACAATCTGAAAAATGGGGGCCGCTATACAAAACGCTCGAATTGCCTGATAAATAAAGCCAAACGTATGAAGTTAGCCAAGGCTTTGAGGGAAGTTTCAGACATCACATCGGTGATCTCGCTCCCAACTCGTATGGAGAATACCCATCCTTAACTTTTAATTCAGTAGTGTTGTTTTGAAAAACTCTTTCATATGCCCAACAACGATTTGAAATACCTCAGGATTGCGTGGTTCGTAGACATCGACGTGGTTGGCGTTAGGGATGATGACTAATTTTTTTGGTTCTTGCGCTTTTGCATAAAAACTTTTCGCTTCATGCACCGCAACAATGGTGTCGCGTTCCGTATGAATAAATAAAACAGGACGCGGTGTCATGCGTGCAATGTGGTCTTCGGGTACAAAGTTTTGTAAGTGGTCATAGTTCTCCATCGGATAACCCTCTGGATATTTCTCTGCTACTTTGTACATGGTCACGATCGAATCCGCTTCGGCGCGTCCAGAGGGCACTAGCACGTCGTAGGGAACGCGTTTCGAAACACCTGTCATAACGCGTTCAACTCTGTCGACTTTCATCAAGTCTTCCCAGTCTAGACGCTCGCTGTAATTACGCTTGTCTTTGGCACTGCGACCGCAGTCGGCGGAAGATCCTACCGAGACCGCACAGCGTATGCCTTCGTCGTGGGCTATTGCCATCATGCCCACACTACCCCCAAAGCTGGTGCCGTAGAGTCCAATGCGCTCGGGGTCCACATCTGGGCGTTGGCGCAAATAAATCATTGCGCTTTGAACATCTGCGACTTGGTCCCACGGTTTGTTTCGCAGTTTGACACCCTCGCTCTCACCAAAGCCCCGATGATGAAAATCTAAGGTGTTGAATCCGGCTGCGGACAGTTCTCGAATATAGCCTGGCATATAGATTTCTTTACGACCTGTGTAGCCATGCAGGCATACGATCGTTGGCATTTTTTGACCTTCTTTTGCGCCTGCAGCTCGCGTGAATTGACCGCTGAGTTTCAAGCCATCGCTGAAAAAATGCACAGGCTCATGGTGGGGTTGGTAAGTGGTAGTTGCCATAACGCTGCCTCAAAAGTAAGTGTGTGGGAAAGAACGAGATCATAGGAATCCTAATTTCATGGATGTAGAAAGACAAATTATTAGAATTGATCTATGCGATAAGAAAGCTTGATACGATTCTTGATGCTAATTCAGGGGCGGCGCCTGCCTTAGCGCCATCACTTACAAGTGGCTGGCTGAAAAGGGATATTTTTAAACCCTTAACCGTGCGTTTTTTGTTTAACTACCCAAATAGGCTGCTATTAAATCAACGGGAATTTGCGCGCGTGCATTTGAGCTGATCGATTCAACACACTTATGAAAAGCTTGCATATCCAATGCATCTTTGTTTAAAACTTTCACGCCTATGTTTTGCATACGCACGAGCGTGATGGCATCTTGCTCCGCAGCTAATTGACGTTGAAGTGCAGTGGCAGTATTGACGGCATACGCGACCAGTTGGCGCTCTTCTTGATCCAATGTGTCATACCAAGCTGTCGGACACACCAGCAAAAGCACGCCATAGAAATGGTGCGTCAGACTGACAAAAGGATGGTGCTTCCAAAGCTCAAACCCCATGTAGTTGGTTAATGGATTTTCTTGGGCTTGCACGACATCTTGCTGTATCCATGCCACCAAATCTTTGACGTCACTCGTGAGGGCTTGAAAACCCATAGCATCTAAAGTGGCTCGGTAGAGCGCGCTGTCGAGTGTGCGAACTTTTAAGCCGACTGCATCTGTTGGGCTTTGGATAGGACGCACTGCATTGGACAAATGCCTAAATCCGTTATCCCAAAAGCCCAATACATGAAACCCCGTTTTTTCGCTAACCGCCTTAGTGAGTATTTCGCCTGCAGCACGGTCTAACGCCGAAAGAGCGGTCTTGCGGTTATCCACCGTGAAGGGCAGCTCAAGCACCTCAAGTTCAGGAACCCTTGCTGACAAATAGCCTGAGGCCATATAGCCGATATGACGCGAGCCGTTCTCGATAGAGGCGAATAAATCTGCTGCTTTTTCTTGATGGTCGGTGACGTTTGGAATCCAGTCGATGTCTGACTTCCATCCGTTACTCTTGAGTGTTTTAACGAGACAAGCTAAGCCCTGAGTCAGAATAGAGGAGGGGCCTTGGTACCCTGCGACACGCAACATGAAATCTCTTTAACCTTGGATATTGGCATCTTCAATAATCTTTTTCCAGCGTTGGAAATCAGACTCGACGATACGTTCTAACTGCTTGGCAGTTCTGGGCCAAGGCTCAAGTCCTGAGCGAATCAGTTGCACCTGAAAGTCTCGTTCTTCACTGATAGATTGAGCTTCACGCTTCAGTATCTCCACGACATCAGAGGGAACATTTTTGTGAAAGAACAAAGCAATCCAAGACGAATAGTCGTAATTGGCCACGCCTTGCTCTTGCAAAGTAGGTATGTCTCTAAATTGCGCATGCCGCTCAGTTCCGCAATAGCCGATTAGGCGCACTTTTCCGTCTGACAAAAATGGTTGCGCTAATGAGAGTGCCATTGACATCACCTGAACTTCGCCTGAAGCCACGGCCAGTGCCGCTTGGCTTGCGCCCCGATAAGGTATGTGCGTGAGTTGCGTATTGGTGAAAGACTTAAACATCTCGGTGGCTAAATGTTGTGGGCTTCCCACCCCGCCCGATGAATAGGTCACAGGTGCTGCTGTGTTTTTTGCCTGTTGAATGAGGTCTTGCACATTTTTAATTTTTGAGCCACCAGGAACAGCAAAAAAAGTTGGGATGTTGGCGACACCTGCAACAGGTACAAAATCTTTGCGCGTGTCCACTTTTATATTTTTGGCTTGCAAGTGGGGCAATATTGTCATGATGCTGTTGTTGAGTGCCGCCACAACCAGTCCGTCAGTTCTGGCTTTACTCAAACGATCTAGTCCTACGAGCCCAGCGGCAGCTGCGACATTTTCAACAGCAAAGCCTTGACCGAGTTTTTGTGTCAAACGCTCAGCCATATGTCGTATAGCCACATCGGACGCGCTACCTGCTTGCAAGGGCATGATGATGGTAGATGGGCTACTTGGATATTTTTGCGCCCAAGAATAGTCGCTTACCAAAGGTAAAGTTATGAGGGGAAGGAAGTTGCGGCGTTTCATAAAGTCCTTTGGTTGACTGCGAATGTGATTATCTGTGTTGTTTTAACAGAAAACGGTTAGGCCAAACTAAGCTTGTTTTGTGCGGATTTCAAGCTGGAAATTGATCATGTGTATTTAACTGTGTAACTGGTGTTTTTTATCTGTTGAGTTAAGCGGCCAGCTCTGTACGCTTGGGTGCTCTGCAGGGGTAGAGTGAAAGTGGCTGCAAGCAATACTCAAAGCGCCTTGGCCAGATCTGACACCAATTGGCGAAACCAGCGATGACTAGGCTCATTGTGGCTACGTTCGTGCCAGTACATGGCTTGCCTAATTTCTGCAATCGCCATTGGAATCGGCACGACCTGTAGAGCAAATTTGGTCGCCAGAACGCGCGCAAAACGCTCTGGCAGGGTGCCGATCAGGTCTGAATTTGTCACCACGTTACACAGCGCCAAAGCGTCCTGGACTCTGTACTGAATCTCAAGGCGCCGATGCCGCAACAACACGGCCGCTTCAATTGCCCGCGTCGCGCTCGTCATTCGTTCGCTCTGGACCACATGCGCAATCGACATGAACTGCTCTTCAGTGATGGACCCCTTAATTATTGGATGGCCGCAGCGTGCCACGCAAACCAAGGGGTCACGCATCAGCCGTTTGGCGCGCAGTGCCGGCGCAGACTCGGGCCACCAACCCATTCGGAAATCCAGTTCACCGCGTTCAAGCCACTCCAACGCCCTGGCGGGTTGGGCGCTGCGAAAAGTCACGCGCACCATGGGCGCTTCTTCATTGAGCCTTGCGATCAACTGAGGCAACAACAGGTATTCAACGTACTCAGCCGTCATCACGGTGAACTCATGGCGTGATTCGGCCGGTCGAAAAGCGGAGCGCTTTTCCATCAGCCGGTAGGCTGCCGACAAGGCTTCTTTGACCTGCGGTTCTAGCTCCAGCGCCCGTGCGGTGGGCGTCATTGCATCCCGCCCCCGGGCTAGTAGCGGATCGTCAAACAGCGTGCGCAGCCTACCCAGCGCGTGGCTCATGGCGGGCTGACTCAGGTTCAGTCGCTTGGCGGCCTGGGACACGCTGCGCTCCGTCAGCAAGGCTTCAAAGCAGCGAAGCAGTTGAAGGTCAAAATTCAGATTAATATTCACATCATCGATATTTGACATTAATGAAAACCCGTTTTCAAAAAATTTTCATCAACTATATTAGCCTTCGCATCTGACCAGCATCCTGGTTTAAAAAGGCCTTCATGAGTGCATTCAAAAAAAATAGTGAATTGATGGCGATGGCGGCGCCAGAAACGTCCTTCAAAAGCGCAGTCCTTCCTCTCGTTGAAGGGCGTTTGTACGCCCTTCAAAACTCATTTGCACTGGGGGGGCGGGCCAGTGCTTACCCAGCCAATGCTGAAGGTTATTCGGTCTGTAATTGTTACCTTCTCAAGGAGGGCAACCGCGCGGTTCTGCTGGACTCCGGCCTGACCGTTCATGCCGACTCGCTGATCTCTCAAGTTGCCAGCCTGATTGACCCTGGAACCCGCTTGTCGGTGTATCCCTTGCGCATCAATGAATTCATGTCGGTTGCCAACGTTGAGGCGCTGGCAGACGCGTTTGATGTCGAGCAGTGTTATTCGAGCAACGCTGACGCAGCGGTATGGGTGGACTTTGGCGCTCGTTCTGATAAGCCTGGCGCCAAGGTATCCCCGCTGGTCACCACCATGGTCAAGCGCAGCCAGCGGCTCCATGTGGGTGATGAGGCCCGCGGTCGCGCTCTAGAAGCTTTTCAAGCCCCCATCCGTCTCATAGGCACGCGCTGGATCTACGACGAAATGACGCGCACGCTCTTCACCTCTGACAGCTTTTCGTGGGAGTGGAGCCAATCAGCAGACGGGCCTTGGTTTTTGGATGACGGCACATGCAACACCACCGCAGCTCACGTGCGCAGCTTTTTGCTTAACACCCGCTACTGGTGGCTAGAAGGCGGTGACACCGCATCATTACGTCGCAAACTCAAACTAGTTTTTGATCAATACGACATCGAAAATCTCGCTCCTGGATATGGGCGGGTTCTGCGCGGTCGAGACTTGGTCAAACGCCAATACCAACTGCTGGACCAAGTGCTGACTGGCCTGGACAAAAGCGTGGTGCAAGCGCGCTACGTAGACCGTGACGAAATCAGATAAGGCGCTCCTATGCAAGCTCAAAAAACACTGCCTCGCGAACTAGTACCTGGACTCTTTTGGCTGGGCGATTGCCTGGAGCAAAAGACGGCCGGGAAAATTTACCACACCTACAACGCCGCTTACCTGCTGGTTGGAACCCAAGCGTGTGCCATCGTGGAGACTGGGCACCCTAAAGACTTTCCACTGATCAGTCGTCAGCTAGACGGACTGCTGCCTGGCCTGCCGCCCCTCAGATACCTTTTTGTCACGCATCAGGAAACCCCACATTCGGGCGGCTTGGGTCGCATCATGCACAAATACCCAGAGGTATTGCTGTGCGGCGACATGTCTGATTACGCATTGGCTTTTCCGCAATTTGCCCATCGCATGTTGGCTATGAAGGGCGGTGATGAAATCGACCTTGGTGGACGCGCGCTTCGGCTGGTTGAGCCCGTTATCAGAGACTTACGCACAACCTGGTGGGGCTTTGACACCCAAGAACAAGTGCTGTTCCCAGCGGACGGTTTTGCATACAGCCATTACCACGAGGATGGCCACTGCGGCATGTGCGCCGAAGAGGCCATCTCGCTGGACATCCCGGAAGTTTCGGCCGTCTTTGCCGACCGTGCTTTGTTTTGGACCAAGTTCACCGATATGAACATTTATATTGATCGCTTGCAATGGCTGCTAGACACCTTGGAGGTCAAAGCCATTGCCCCCACGCACGGGTTGCCCATCATGAACCCCGCACTCACCGTGCCGCGTATCAAAGAGGGCCTGCTTTACGGCAGTGCGGTTGCCGAAATGGGGCCGGACGCTGGCGGCCTAGCGGCAGACCCTATGGAGAAAAGACACATCGAGAGGATCTGAGCTGTTGAATAGGCGCAAGAACTAAAGCTAGGATTTTTGTGCGGAACAGCTGGTCGTGTAATTGTGCAAACTCTTAAAAAAATGGAGACAGGACGATGAAATTCGTTAGCCACTCAAGGTTTTTTTGCAGTGACTCTGGCCTGGCTTTTCTGTCAGCCAAAACTTTCTCGAGGCGCACGTGGGCGGCTGCAGTGGTGCTGGGTTTCAATGCGCTGCTCGTGGGAAGTGTCAGCCCCGCGCTGGCTCAGACTTATCCCAGCCGAGCGATCACTGTTGTAGTGCCCCAAGCAGCGGGTGGTGGCATGGACGCTATCGCACGCGCCGTGACTCTGAAAATGGGCACTGTGCTCAACACCTCGTTTGTCATTGACAACAAGCCAGGCGCCGGTGGCAACATAGGCGCCGCTCAAGTGGTCAAAGCGCAGGCCGACGGGCATACCATCTTGTTGGGCCAAACCTCACAGTTTGCAATCAACCCTCACCTCTACTCCCAAATGAGCTTTGATCCACTGAAGGATCTGGTACCCGTGGTCATGCTGGCTGATGCGCCCAACGTGATTGTGGTCGGGGCCGACTCACCTTTTCGTAAGCTTGCCGACATTGTGGCCGCTGCAAAAGCCAGCAAAAACCAACTTGATTTCGCCACGCCGGGCGCTGGCACACCTTCGCACCTGATTGGTGAGATGTTCCAGGATGTGGCCGGTATCAAGCTGGTTCACGTCCCCTACAAAGGCGCGCCTGCGGCCATCACGGACACCATTGCCGGCCGCACTGCCTTCATGCTGTCTTCAATCCCATCAGCCTTGACGCAGATTCGCAACGGCAAAATGCGCGCCATTGCGGTCTCTGCTGACAAGCGAAGCCCAACCCTGCCTGACGTGCCCACCATTGCAGAAGCGGGTTACCAAGGCTTCAATGCAGGCACTTGGTACGGCTTGTTTGTTCCCGCTAAAACACCCGAAGCGGTCATACAGCGCCTGAACATCGCTGCCAACGAGGCGCTGAAAGCTGAAGATGTGATTGGCCGCGTCAAGAACGAAGGTGGCTCGGTCCTAGGTGGCACGAAAGAAAATTTTGCCGAAAAGATCCTCCAGGATCACGCCAAACTCGGCAAAGCGGTGCGTGATTCGGGCGCCAAGATCGACTAAAGCCGGACCAAGACCATGAAAACGCTAGGCATCTTCAATGTCGCCACCCCCAGCCGATGGCGTCTGTGCATTGGGTTGGCGATTAATTTTGGTGGCTTTGCCGTGGTGGTCAACGCGATGTTGATGCAAATGACCCTGGACGATACTCGAATGGGCGGCGCCTTGCTAGGCGGACTGATGGCCGCCCTGGCGACAGCGCTTGGTACCTTGCCCGTGCTGCTTTCCCATCAGTTGTCACAAAAAACCTACGACACTCTGCTTGGTTTTGGCGCTGGCGTCATGCTTGCGGCCTGTTCTTTTTCCCTGATCATTCCCGCCCAGGCCGCTGCAAAGTTACAAGGTGCTGGCGCGTGGGGAGCTGGTGGTATTGTTGGCGCAGGCATGGTGCTAGGCGCTGGATTTTTGCTTTGGATTGACCGAGCCTTGCCCCATGGGAATTTTTTCAAACAGCTGGATGTCTCCCAGGCCTTGGCCACCAAACGGGTTTGGCTGTTTGTCTTTGCAATTGGTCTACACAATCTGCCGGAGGGATTGGCAATTGGTGTGGCTTTTGCGGGCTCTGACCCGACAAGCGCCGTCGCGCTGGCAACCGGTATCTCAATTCAGGACGTACCCGAGGGCCTGGTTGTCGCACTGGCACTTCGAAGTGTTGGCTACAGCAAGGGCGTGTCGGCGGGTCTTGGCGCCTTGTCCGGGCTTGTCGAGCCTTTGGCCTCGGTCTTTGGGGCAATGGTCATTAGCTTATCTGCAACCCTGCTTCCTTGGGGCCTGGCCTCAGCAGCAGGTGCCATGCTTTTTGTAATCAGCCACCAGATCATTCCAGAGTCGCACCGCAAAGGCCACGAGACCTTTGCCACCGCCGGTCTCATGCTGGGCTTTGTTCTCATGATGTTCTTGGACACAGCTTTGAGTTAACAAAAAACACCATGTGCTTAGCATAAACCAGTCAGTTCAAACTATGCTTGTTTATGTAGGTGGCTAGCTTTTAAAAGATCTCCCACGCTTAGCAAGCCCGTGCATTTTTACTCGTTTACTTTGAGAAAGTAGCATGATGAATTTTCAGCCGTTATTTCTTCGTACAGTCCTTACAAAATTTCTAGTTTTGGTCATGGCTTGTGTATTCGCGAGTGGCGCCATCGCTCAAGGGGCCTATCCAGGCAAGGCTGTGCGCATCGTGGTTCCATTTCCACCGGGTGGGGGCATTGACATCCTCATCCGCGCGTTGGGCGTGGAGCTCTCGTCGCGTTGGGGCCAGCCCGTCATCGTGGACAACAAGGCTGGTGCGGGCACCCTCATCGGCACCGATAACGTGGCGCGTTCCGCCCCCGATGGTTATACGCTGCTTGCGACGGTCAACCAGACCCTCACGTCCAACCGGTTCCTCTATAAGAACCTTCCCTATGATCCTGACAAGAGTCTCGCGCCCATCATGGAGATGGTGCAAAGCGAGCAGTTGATCGTTGCCAATTCAGCAGTACCGGCACGCGACCTTCGCGAGTTTATTGTGCTGGCCAAGCGCGACCCTTCAAAGTATCCGTTTGGCTCGTTCGGTCAAGGTACCCAGCCGCATCTGATGTTCGAGCTGCTGAACAAGCGGGAATCCACCAGCCTGACCCACATACCCTACAAAGGGGTAGCTCAGCTGATGACCGCCGTGGCCGCGGGAGAAGTCGCGGTATCCACGGGGAGTGGCAGCGTAGCGGGCGGTCTAATCAGCTCCGGTCGCATGAAGCCGCTTGCCATCACCAGCAA